>JBMYXW010000497.1:0-3416 GCA_049608825.1 Chitinophagales bacterium | reverse complement strand
CTCGCTTACAAAGTATTGTTTGAATTTGCATTTGAGTTTTTTATTTGAATTTGCCTTAGTATCTATGTCAAGGATATGCTACTTTATCAAAAGTTGCATTCAATCTTCAAAACAACGATACAATACATCCATTCTTCAAAAGTTAACTTTAAAAAACCTAAAAACTCTATTTTCCTAATCTAATCGCTTTCACCCGATATTCATATCGATAACTTTTCTTCGACAACAAATACTCGGCATGTGTCCGAGGTTGCCAACTATTATCTCCACCTAAACCCTGTTGTTGAAAATCAACATTGAAGGTCGTAGTATCTGCATCTTGAAGCTCAACGGTATGTTTAGCTTCAGTTAAATTTTCAAGCGAATAACGGTGAGCACTGATATTGAGGTTTTCACCCTTCACCAAGAAGCCCAAACCCGAAGTATCAGTCAAAGTTGCCCAACGAACATCTGCCTTGTTGCCGTTTTCTTGTGGACGAATATAGGGAACAAATTGCTCACGAACCGTACCATTATAAACATCCATTCTCAACTCATTTTTTCTATCCCAATAAGCTTCCTCTGGTCCACGACCATACCATTGCAGTTGGTCTAAGTCATTGATTACAAGCCATTTATTGCCGACTTTGGGAAGAGGAATGAATTGTTGCACTTGGTAGATTGCCAAGCCAGTAGTGAGTAGCGTAAAAAAGCCCAAAGCGTAAGCTGCAATTTTCCAAAAACCTCTATAGGATTTGGCATCAGGGCGATGTTTGGCACGCCATTTTTTGGTGCGGCGAAGTTGAAATAGTACAAGAAACCAAAATAACGTAAGTGGAATTAATATTTTTAGAATCCAAAATGGAATCTGTAAATGATGGCTCAATTCATTAGAAATCAAAACCTCACCATCGCCCGATACTTGGTAGGTCGTAGCATAAGAAAAAGCTGAATCCTTGCCTCTCATAATGCCTTTTACCTTCACTTCAATGGTTTGGTCGTCAATTTGTTCAACTTTCGTTTTTGCATTTTCAAACCACATATCATTATACCCTGCATCTCTCCATTGTTTTGCAAAACTGCTTTGGAATTGATTTCCTCCTTCATCGTTGTCCGTTGGCGCACGCCAAATATTCATTTTTGCGCCTTGTTGTAGCAAATTTTTTCCTTTGAATTGCCAAGCAGAAAGAATGCCTTTTATTTTGTCAAATTGAAGGGCAAAACCTTTTCCTTCAATAGAATATTTGTCGTTTGTTTCCTTCAAAGTCATGGAAGGAAAACTGATATTTTTTGAAGGTGTTGTAATTTCTATTTCAATTGGTAACTGAAATTGTTCCCAAGCCACTTCAAAGCCTTTATCTGCCCAAGCGGTATTTTCCTTCAATCTAAAACTCAAATTCAGCCAATATTCTTTGCCTTCTTTCGCTTTGGGTAGAATGAAAGGAATGTCAAAAGTTTTACTTTGTTGGGCTTCAATATTCAAATCACTAATCGTTCCTTCCAACAACAATTTTCCCTCTTCCTTCAATTCCCATTGAAGTCCCAAAAAATAGAGGTTGGTGAAATAATAGGTATTTTGAACTTCAATTTTGCCTTGAAGTAAATCCACCGCCTTCACCTTCAAGTTTTGTTGCACTTTTTTGACAGTCTGCAAACCAGGTTTTACCGAACGATCTGGAAATACCAAGCCATTGATACAAAAATTGCTATCCGTTGGATTTTCACCAAAATCACCGCCATACAGATAATACAACACACTATCTTTGGTGTATTTCGCAATTCCTTGGTCTACCCAATCCCAGATAAATCCTCCTTGCATTCTTGGATTTCGCTCAAAAATATCCCAATATTCTTTGAAGTTACCTGTGCTGTTGCCCATTGCATGAGCATATTCACAGACCAAAACGGGACGCAAAGTATCGGCTTTGGTAAATTCTTCCATTAACGCCATTGAAGGATACATATTGGCAATGAAATCAAAACCAGAAGGGCTGTTGTCGAAATCGTGAATAGACTTGGCAAAATTCAGCAGGTTCAATTTATTTTCGCTTTCCTTCAATGGCACAACCAATTCCCGACTTTCGTAGTGAATCGGTCGGCTCGGATCTATTTGTCGAATCGCATCTGCCATGGCGGTCATGTTTTCACCCATTCCCGCTTCGTTGCCCAAAGACCATATCAAAATCGAAGGATGGTTCTTGTCTCTTTCTGCCATTGCAGTCCCTCGTGCGACAATCGCTTTTTTCCATTCAGGCTGTGTAACAGGGGATTTGCCATCATAAAACCACAATTGATGACTTTCCAAATTTGCTTCGTCCATGACATACAAACCGTATTCGTCACAGAGTTCGTACCATCTTGGCATATTGGGATAATGTGAAGCACGAACCGCATTGAAGTTGTGTTGTTTCATCAATTTAATATCCTCAATCATAGATTCTTCCGAAATGGTTCTACCGTTGAAGGGATCAAATTCATGGCGATTGACTCCTTTGAAGTAAATCGCTTGACCGTTCAGTAGAAACTGACCATTTTGGATTTCAATCTTCCTAAAACCCACTTTGCGGCTGATTACTTGAGTTGGATTTCCCGATTCGTCCAATAATTGAAGGGTAAGTTGATAAAGATTAGGCGTTTCGGCAGTCCATTTTGAAGGGTTGGAGATGGGGTAGTTTGCAGTAAGTTGATTTGAAGTAAGCGTGTTCTCTAAAACAAGTCCATTTTCATCGTCATACAATTTGACAATCACGCCATCGGTTTTTCCACTGATTTTGAAGTCAATCTGCAATTCTGCATTTTCGTACTTTTCATCCAAAATGGGCTGAATATGGAAATCGCTGATGTGGTTTTTCGGAAGGGCATAGAGATAAACATCTCTATAAATGCCGCTCAATCGCCAAAAATCTTGGTCTTCGAGATAGCTTCCATCCGACCATCGAATCACTTCAATAGCTAAAGTATTTGTGTCCGTTTTGGCATCTAAATAAGGGGAAATATTGAAAGCCGCAGGAGTCATGCTTCCTTGGCTATAACCGACTTTTTCACCATTTACCCACACATAAAAAGCAGATTGTACGCCGTCAAAATGGAGAATCACTTCTTTGTCTTGCCAATTTTGGGGGGTTTTGAAAGTCCGAAGAAAGCAGCCTGTCTCGTTTTTGTCAGTTGGCACAAAGGGCGGATTGACTTCAAAAGGGTGCATCATATTGACATAATAAGGCGTACCAAAACCTTTCATTTGCCAATTAGAAGGCACTTCAATACTGTCCCATTTCACACTCTTTGATTCGTAGAAATCATCGGGAACTTCAAGCGGATTTTCATAGAGTTTGAACTGCCATTTGCCATTAAGTGATTGGAAAAGATTCGATTCGTTTTGATTGAAAGTGAGTGCCGTAGCCTCGTCTTGAAAAGGGATGAAGGTACTGTGAACTGCC
>JBMYXW010000496.1:0-3417 GCA_049608825.1 Chitinophagales bacterium | reverse complement strand
ATTGATTTTGTAGTTTTCACATTTTTACTTATCATAACTACCCCGTATATTGAATGAATGATTTCAACCAATGAATAATTTATTAAAATGTATTTTACTGTGAAAAATAACCTCTTATTATTTTTGGTGTTTTTGTTGAGTACAAGTAGCCTATCTGCTCAACTACTTGACCCTGTAAAGTGGACAAGTAAAGCAACACAAGTTGGAGAAAAACAATTTGAGCTAACTTTTTCTGCAAAAATTCAAGATGGCTGGTATCTGTATTCACAAGAACTGGATGAAGGTGGTCCGATTCCTACAAATTTTGATTTTGGAGCAGTTGAAAATGTGCAGTTAGTAGGAAAAATTCAAGAAATTGGTGATTTGAAAGAAGCTTTTGAGCCGATGTTTGAAATGAACGTCCGAAAATATTCAAAAAAGGTGAGCTTCAAAGCAAAAATAAAAACTTCAAAACCAAACCTGAAAATTGAAGTTCCAGTTATTTATATGTCTTGTAATGATGAAAGCTGCGTGAGACTGGATAATGTTTTCGATTTCAATTTGACCACCATGATAGCTCCTAGCAAGGAGAAAAAAGAAGAAAAAACGGAAATAGAAGAGACGAAAAAAGAAGAGGCTTCAACAATAAAAAATAAACAAAAAACATTTACTCCAGGAGCTTCTAAAAAAGAAGATAAACCTACTTCTGTCAAAACAGATATAAAATCACCTACTCCTCCTAAAAAAGAAACTGCTGTAAAACAGGAGGTTAAACCCACAAAAACGGCAGAAACTACAAAATCAACCACTACAAAAAAAGAGGAAACGAAAGAGGATGATATTGAAGAGGAAGAAACTGCAATTGAAGACAGCAATTCAGAAGAGGAAGTTCAAGTGAATGAAAACTCTATAATAGGAAGCGATATCTTCGAACCTGTTCATTGGAGTTTTCAGAAGCAGGATTTGGGGAATGGAGAATATTTACTCAGTTTCAAGGCAAAAATAGACGATGGATGGTACATTTATTCACAAGATTTGGCAGACGGTGGACCATTACCCACCGAGTTTTATTTTGAACCAAATGGAAACATCTCATTTACACATCCAAAACCAAAAGAAATAAGCGACCATAAAAAGGAAGGGTACGACAACTTCTTTGAAATGGAAGTTATCAAATTTGGCAAAGAGGTAACTTTTCAACAACAAATAAAAAGTACTAATCCTGCAACAGAAATATCAGGGCATGTTCGATTTATGACCTGTGATGCAGAAAGATGCTTACCACCTCAAAATGTAGAGTTTTTATTCAATGAAGGAGGAGTTGTGTCTCCAGAACCGATAGACCCCAATGCGATTACTGGTTCTATGAATAATGCTACTAACGAAGGCACACTTGAAGTATATAACCCCAATGAAGGAGGTTCACAAGGTTATTGGAGCATTTTTATATGGGGTTTCTTGGGTGGCTTGTTGGCACTACTAACTCCGTGTGTGTTCCCAATGATTCCATTGACGGTAAGTTTCTTTACCAAAAGCAGCAAAGACAAGAAAACAGGTATTACAAATGCGATTATCTATGCTTTGTCCATCATCGTAATATATGTGTTTTTAGGTGTTTTAGTGACTTTTATGTTTGGAGCAACGGCACTGAATGAGTTGGCTACTAATCCATGGATGAATGTTGGTTTCTTCTTGATATTCATGTTTTTCGCCTTTTCATTTTTTGGTTATTACGAACTGACCCTCCCAAGTTGGTTGGTCAATCGTTCGGACGAAGCAAGTGACAAAGGTGGTTTGATAGGAATATTCTTCATGGCATTTACCCTTGCTCTGGTTTCATTTTCTTGTACAGGGCCAATCATTGGTTCATTGATTGTAGTAGCAGCAGAAGGAGGGATTGCAGGTCCCGCTATCGGAATGACAGGTTTTGCAGTAGCCTTAGCTTTTCCCTTTGCCCTTTTTGCAGCCTTTCCTGGCTGGTTGAACTCATTGCCTCGTTCTGGAGGATGGTTGAACAGCGTCAAGGTCGTTTTGGGTTTTATTGAAGTAGGTTTGGCACTCAAGTTTTTGTCCAATGCCGACTTGGTAGAACAATGGGGTTTGATCAAACGAGAAACATTTTTAGTAATATGGATAGTAATTTTGATTGGCTTGGGCTTGTATCTATTGGGCAAAATAAAATTCCCTCACGATTCACCTATCAAAAAACTTTCAAAAGGACGTATAGGGTTGGCAATGCTTAGTTTTGCATTCGCCATGTATTTAGTTCCTGGTATTTTTGGACAGCGACTTAGTTTGGTTAGTGGATTTCCTCCGCCTGATTTTTACAGCTATGGTTATGAAGGGCATTGCCCCTTAGGCCTTGCTTGTGTCCACGACTATGAAGAAGGCTTGGAAATCGCCAAACAAACAGGTAAGCCTCTAATGTTGGATTTTACAGGTTGGGCTTGTGTGAACTGCCGAAAAATGGAGGAGAATGTTTGGAGTCAAGACGAAGTAAAAGAAAGACTTCAAAAAGACTATATTGTAGTATCGCTCTATGTAGATGAAAAGGCAGACCTGCCTGAAGTTGACCAATATGAATACACCATTAATGGGAGAAAAAAGAAGGTGACAACGGTTGGTGACAAATGGGCGCACTTCCAAATTAGTTGTTTTGGAAGCAATGCACAACCAAAATACATCTTGATGAACCACAATGAAGAAATGCTCAAAAAACAAACCGTTGGATATGATCCAGATGTGTCTAAATTTGTGAATTTCTTAGATGCAGGTTTGGAAAACTTCAAAAACAACAAGTCAGAAGCCCAAATGATTTGTAAACAAGGAATAGCATTGAAGGAATAGCATTGAAGGAATAGCCCTAGTGCTGAATGGCTCTATTGTTGAATTGTTATATTGCTTGATTTTCAACACTTAAAATCAATCTCCTTCAAAGAAGAAAAACAAAAGTCTTCACCTCAAATGCGGAACTTATTTTTTTAAGTGTTACTGAGTAAAATATAAGATAAGAAAGTATGAAAAAACTATTGATGGTATTTGGTATTATTTTTCTGATGAACAGTTGTAGTGCTGGAAAAGCAATGCAATTTGAAAGAGGTCATCTTCAAACTGCATTGGACAAAGCCAAAAAGGAAAACAAACCTGTATTTGTCGACTTTTATACTACTTGGTGTGGTCCCTGCAAAATGATGGAGAAAACTGTTTTTACAAAATCAAATGTGTCCAAATTTTACAATAAAAATTTCATCAACATAAAAATTGATGCCGAAAAAGGGGAAGGACGAAACCTTGCTGCAAAATACAATGTAGCTGGTTTTCCGTGCTTAATCTATTTGGACGGAAATGGCAAGGTTATCCACAAAGAGCTGGGCTATATCAATGCCAACATGATGGTTGAGTTGGGCAAAAAGGTTGCGAATTAACCTTTTTACCCTA
>JBMYXW010000495.1:0-3418 GCA_049608825.1 Chitinophagales bacterium | reverse complement strand
TTTTTTGAAGGTTTTATCAAGTACTATTTTTAAATCTTGTGCTATTTTTTGTGTTACTCTCATAGTTATTTTTTCTTGGATTCAACCCAAAAATAGAAAATATATCGTATATTGTAGTAAGAAACCTTATCTATTACCACAATAACCCCAATACGATGAAAAAATTATTTTACTTTACCTTCCTATATTTCTGCTGCTCTGCACTCTCACAAGCACAATGCACCACCGAAGTAGGCATCTTACCAAGTAACACACTTTTTGTCTGCGAAAACGGTATTGAAAACTTTGTACACAATGACTTTTTATTGGGCGAACAAGATGTCCTAATTTATATATTGCACGAAGAATCCAATCTTTCCGCAAGCCTCGACACCTTGTATTCCAATGAAATCGAATGGCGTGAATTGGGCGAAATCAATTGGAATACTGCTTATGGGGTAACCGCTGTTGCAGGTTTGGACGAAAACGAAGATGGTTTACCCGATGATTTGAATGAAGAATGTACGGTGATTTCGGAGGCAATGCCAGTGGTATTTGCTGCGCCTGTTAGATTTCTTTTTAATTTAGATTGTGGTAATTACTTCAATGACTCTCTATGTCAATTCGTTGCTTACACCAAATGGTCTCTTCTTAACGAACTTCCATACGAAGAAGGGAATATAGAGCGTTCCTTTACGCTTACCAACAATCTATCAAATGATACGGTTCAAGAGCCATTTTTTGACCTCCAATACGATGTTTTTGAATTTTCTCCTTCAATAGTTGAGTTTTATTTTACAGATAACTATGGCTGCTTGAAAGATACATTGAGGACTGATATAGAAGCGATGGGCTGCAAAGAAATAGACGTTTTCGATGGTTTTGCAATCATTACCAGAATGCCCACAGAATTGCAGGTCATTTGTGGTGAATCGGAGTCTGATATACGTGCTGAGTGTATATGGGGTGTATTTGGCGGAATCGCAAATTATATTTTGAGCCTAAGTCCCGAATATGCTGCTGACTCAGTTTTGGCAGTTCACATAGCAGAAGATGGGTTTGAAAATGAAGATGCACAAGAATATACCAACCAAGAATTGTATGTGATAGGCACAGTGACGGAGAATTTTTTTGGGAATATCTATTACAGCGAACCCACTCCCATCGTTTTCCTTGACCCCATTGCTCCCCAAATCACTGTCTTGGACTGCAATGAAACAACAGGAACGGCAACATTGGCTTTGTCGCTCAATGGAGGTTTACCCGAATTTGACCCAACAATTTTTTACAATATCGAAGGAGATATAGAAACAACACTCCAATTTGGAGAAAACACAATTATTGAAGTCTCACTTTCCGAATCATTAGAGTGGGAATTGGATTTGACGGTTTCGGACGGAAGTGAGTGCATGGAAGTTATTGAAATGGGAGAAGCTTGTTCGGTAGGTATTGAAGAAAATACTTTGGTGAATATTGGTTTTTCGCTGCAAAACCTGTTCCCCATTCCTGCAAAAAACGACTTATTCCTTCAATTGAATTCAAATAAAAACCAAAGTGTCTCGCTTCAATTATTCTCCTTCAATGGCAGTAAAATAATGAAACAAAGGGCAAATTTGGAGCTTGGAATCAATGAAATTCAATGGTCATTAAGCGGCTTGCCAACAGGAGTTTATTGGTTGAAAATAACAGGAACAGAAGGGAGCTTGGTGGAGAAAGTGGTTGTGCAAAGGTGATAAAATCACGGGTTTGGTAAAGTTTTATTGAAATTTTAACAAAGCTTATTTTGTATTTTCCTCCCCATAAGAGTTTTTGATTCCGAAGCAATTTTAAGTATCTTTACAAGTAATGAATGTTTTAAACTTAGACCACTTACGCAAAGATATAACAGGAATATCAGAGGTGTGGATATCTTGTTATATTGAGGCAGCCAAAGTCGCACTTATCAAAAACGGACATACAAGTGGCATTCGAATAAAGATAATCGGTGTGATTTTGAAGAAGCTTTTTTGCTTGAATGGTCAAACGATTTAAGTCAAGAAACCATTGATAGCTGGAAAAACAACCATGATATTGCTGAGTTTGGAGCGATAGCTATTGCCCTTCTACTCATTCAAAAATTCACAGATTTTGATGCTTTTGAAATCAGTAACCTTGGAACAGGAATTGATTTTTGGCTGGGAAAAAAACTGCCTAATACTTATGCAATCCAGAAAAGGGAAGCAAGGTTAGAAGTATCAGGGATTTTTACAGAAACTTCCTCCAATAGTATTTCAAAGCGCACATGGCAAAAATCAAAGCAAATGGAAAAATCTGACCATACCAAATTGCCTGGATATGTGGTTGTGACTGCTTTTGATAGCCCAAAATCGAAATTTGTAAAAAAATAAACAATGAATATCAGTAAAATACTACACCAAACAGCTTCTGAATATAGCACCTTTGCTATGATAGCCAAAGCCAAAGGACAGTTGGAGGAGTCCAAACATTTTTTTAAACAAGCTTATGAATTGGAAAGAACTGCTGTTTTACAAATACAAACAGATGACACTGATCCACTTTTTCCGTTTATATTGAAGCGAAGTACAGCTGCATTGGCTTATAAAGCTGGTTTTTATGAGATTGCAAACAAATTGGTCACTGATGTTTTGAATGAAAACCCACCTTCTTTTATTGCTATAGAACTTAAAGAAATCGCTGATTTGGTAGAATCTGCAAAGGAAATTCAAGCCCAGCAAAAATCAATACAAATCAATGGAAAATTAACCTCTGCGAGTGAAGCAAAACATGAAATCGAGGTGGAAGATGTCAAAAACAAACGACACTATGTCATTGGAGTATCTGGTGATGAAATAAAAGGAATTGTTAAAAAATTCTTTTTAGAATGGGTTCAGGTTCAGGTTATTACTGAAGCCAATGGTTTTTTGAGGTTAGAACAAATTAAGGAGAGAAGGTAATGTGATATTTCTTTGATAGAATACCACAGACACCAAAAACTATCTACACTGCATCTTATTGAAGTGAAAACACCTTTAGAAATTCAAATCTCAACTACAAATTCAATATTGTAGCAGAAGATTGGACTTGAATTTCATCACCTTCTTTTCACATTCAATTTAGTATGAAACCTTTATCATTCTTTTGCAGTCTGCTCTTTACTCTTTTTTTGCTCCAAAGCCTACACCTTCAAGCCACAAATACAGTAGTCAAGGCAAGCACCAGCATTGAAGGAGTCACCGTGTACCAACAACAAGCCAAAATCACCCGAACTGCCCAAACTTCAATTCCTGCGGGAGCGAGTGATATTTTATTGAAGGATTTGTCGAGTAAAATAGATGGTCAAAGTCTGCAAGTAACATTGAACGACGGAATCAAGCTTTTATCTGCTACTTTTCAAATTGACTATTTAAACGACCCTAAAAAATCCGCAGTTATCGAAAAC
>JBMYXW010000494.1:0-3422 GCA_049608825.1 Chitinophagales bacterium | reverse complement strand
AAATCATTCAAGCTTTTTTTATGTTTTTTTGTCAAATAATAAAAGTTGGAATGTTTTTTGAAATATATAGGATGTACTTAGATTTTAAAGAACTATGAAAAAATTAATCAAAAAATACAAGCTCAAATTAGAATTCTACAGCAATTGGATAGTTGTCTTTTTGTTGGGAATGTTGTTTGCAACAGTGGTAATGGCTCAAGAGGCTGATATTTGCGAAACCTCAGGTTATGAACTAACTGCCGCCGCCAAAAACGCAAGTTGTGCGGATGGCAATACAGGAAGTGCAACGGTAGCCAGCACAGGCTGCAATTGTATTTACAGTGGTTGTACCTATCAATGGAGCGATGGACAAGAAGGCTTTCACACCGCCTTTGATTTGGCGGCAGGAACTTATACCGTTACTGTTACACACCCTAATGGCTGTGTTTTGACTACGGAAGTAGAGGTGAAAGAACAAGCCAAATTTATAGAGGAAGTGAGTGTACAAAATGCCGTTTCCTGTAAAGCAGATGGTGGTGGAGAGATTGAAGTCATTCCTACCGAAGATGCAGGTCCATTGACTTTTGAATGGTCAAATGGTGAAACAATGGCTGTTTTGACGAATGTGGAAAGAGGAACATACCAACTGAAAGTAACCAACTTTATAGGTTGTGAATATACCCAAACGATTGAAGTAGATGGTCCAGAAGGACTGGAAGTTGAGATGGATACTTATGATAGCTGTGAGGGCGAAAACAATGGTCGGGCAGAAGTAATCGTGAGTGGAGGAGTACCTCCTTATCAATTCTCTTGGAACAGCACTACGAGCAATAGAGAAGCTTTGGCAACGGACTTGGCTCCTGGAGAATACCAAGTATTGATTACCGATGCTGCTGAGTGTACCTATCAAGCAACTGCAATAGTGGGCGAAACAGCTCCACAAGTGAGTATTGAAGCAAGTATAGACAATGTGTGTCCGTATGAAGAAGTAGAGTTGAGTGTGATTGGAGGTGTGGATTTTGAAGTATTGAATGTTGCAGAATTAATCAACAAACAAGCCCAAACGGTTTCTGTTTATCCTGCCGAAACAACAACTTATGAAGTCACTATTGAGACTGCAACAGGTTGTATCACCACCGAAACAATTACGGTTCATGTATTGGAAGCTCCAAAACCAAACATCATTGCACCTGTCACCTCAATGTGTGAAGGCGAGAGCGTACAAATGATTGCGACAGAAGGAAGTGGTGCAACATTCAGTTGGTCACCCACAGAAGGGCTGAACAATCCAAATGGAAACGTAACCCTAGCAAGCCCAACCGAAACAACAACTTATACCTTGACTGCAATGAATGACACTGGCTGTACTTCAACGACCGAAATCACGATTGAAGTTTCGGACTGTTTGAATACAGGCATTGAAGATTGGATAAGTACTGAAGGCATCCAACTTTTCCCAAACCCAAACAAAGGAATTTTTCATTTTCAATTGGAACTAACCGAACAAAAACACATTCAGCTTCAATTGTTCAATACTGTTGGGCAAATGATAGCCGAGTTTGCTTCTGATGAACAAACTGGGTTATTCAATCAATCATTTGACTTAACAAACGAAGCCGCAGGCTTGTATTATTTGGAAGTTCAAATTGACGGTGAGCGACATTTAGAAAAAATTATGGTTTATTAATCTTTTTTGAAAACTTTTTAACCTTAACAACTGTTAAAAGATTAGGTTGTCAAGAACACCAAATTGGTGAGATAACCAAGTGATATAAAGAAAACGACAAAAACCCCTTGAATTTGTAAATTCAAGGGGTTTTGTCGTTTTAAAAACTTTCAACTAACTCCTTCAAAGTCGGCAAATGAATCTCATGTTTTCCTTCAAAATCAATGACCTTCGCCTCCAATTCTCTCTTCTTTAATTCTTTCAAATAATTATCGAGGTCTAAATATTCCAAATATTTGTCTTGGTGTCCATACAGTAAATACAAATCCATTCCTGCAAAAATCGGTTGAGCCGTCGTCCAATCCAAATCATGCGCCATTTTACCCGCCCACAAAATCAGTGAATCCGCCTTTACCACGCCATTTGCCACCCATCTTGTGACGGTTGCCACACCCTGCGAAAAACCCAGAACATGGATTTTGAGGTTTGCATTTGTGGGAACATTGTTCATGATTTGATGGTACAACTGGTTGAGATAGTTTACATAATCTTTGATTTCGTTTTCTCTATCGGTCGAAGTCATCCAAGTCGCTACGGGAGGACGAGAGGAACTGTGCCAATAAAAACGGTTCAAACCTTCGGGCGCAACTACAAAAAATCGGTCTGCATCTAACTGCTCAAAAGGGCGAATGTATCTGCTCGCCAATTCACCATAGCCATGAATTGCAAAAATAAGATGTTGGGTATTTTCGGTGAGATTGCCATGCGTATAAAAACGGGCTGTGCGCTTTACTTCAATGTGTTGTTCGATTGCCATAAATAAGGTAGGGGTGATTGGTAAAATGACAAAGATAGAACACAGGTTTTGTTGATAAAACAGATTCTACAGATATTTTCTTTTTAGTTCTTTGACTAAAACCTAATTGGACTGATAAACATAAAACTTTCCAACCACTCGATTCCTGTTCTTGTCCATCATCTGCCAATAATAGACTCCTGAAGGGAAATTATTGGAGGGTTGAAATTCAACTATTTGATAAAGCGTATTTGCAGGGATTTTGGCTTTATGGACTTGTCCGTGATGGTTTCTGATAATCAAAATGATGTCCGAAGAGGTTTTTTCTGCAAATGTGAAAGTCACCTCGCCTTGATAAAGGTATTCGTTTTGAGGGCTGATAACTTGTATGGCTGATGAAGTAGAACTCCTATATTGGGCAGTGAGTTGTTCTTCAATTCTTTTTTCATAGAGCGGAATCGTCACGGCTTCGGCTTTGATTTGCTCCAAAAGTGCATCAATGTCTGCCCAATCATCACTGAGAAAATAGTCGCTGTTGGGATTGTCGAAAAAAGGATGAACTTCATTGGAGTCAATGGATTCGTCTTCCATCAATTCAACAAGCATCAATATTTCGGCACTGCACTCTGCACAGTAGCTGACATGTTCATAGACATCATTGGGAAGCAAATCGATTTTGTCTCTTTGAATAGAGTCTGTATAAAGCATCCGTCCTGCTGCATTGAGGTGTTGGTCTGCTTCAAAAAATAGGGGTATTTGTCCTTTTTTCATTTTTTTAACGCATTTTAGGAATCGGATACCTCGGAGGTATCCGATTCCTTTCTTTCTATTCCGATTATCGTTTATTGAATTTTAAATCGCTCATGTTCAGCTTTAAATCCTTCTAATCCAGAAGCATCATTCTTTGTTTTGAAGATTTTTAAAGTAGCATTAATAGCAATTTTTGGCACATAAGTATCGGATACCTTTAAGGTATCCGAT
>JBMYXW010000493.1:0-3423 GCA_049608825.1 Chitinophagales bacterium | reverse complement strand
CAGAACCACCTTTCCATTTTTTAAACCATCAAGTTGATAAATCCATCACTGAATGAATTCTAAAAATACACAGAATCAAGAACCAGAAGCTGATTTTTGGGTAGGTATTGAAGGAGGTCTGACCTACAATATTGCGGGCAAAATGGAGGCATTTGCGTGGATTGTGGTTTTATCGAAGGCTTTTCCTGCGCTTATTGGAAAGTCCAGAACGGCTTCTTTTGAGATTGCAGCACCGATTGCAGCCTTGATTCACGAAGGCTACGAATTGGGTCATGCGGATGATTTGGTATTTGGCGAAAGCAATTCTAAGGAAAAAAATGGTGCAACAGGATTGTTGACCGAAAATGTAATGAATCGGGTTTTGCTGTATAAAGCAGCGGTTATTTTGGCTTTGATTCCCTTCAAAAACAGCGATTTGTACAGTAGAGATGGAAGCATCGACCCCAAACTTCAATTGAAGAAAAATCTTGAAAAGCCTTATTTGAAAATTGAAGTGGATAAAAATCTTTACCTCGCCATTCGTGAACCCAAACATGCAGAAGAACAGTTTGCCTTGATTGACCGCAATCGTGAACATCTTCGTCAATGGCTTCCGTGGGTAGATTACAACAAAACAGTAGCCGAATCTTTGGCATATATTGAAATGACTCTGCAAAGCTTCAAAAAAGGAAGTGAACTGGTGTTTGGAATTTGGTTTCGAGGGAAATTTGCAGGAATGATTGGTTTGCATGATATTAATCGAAATCAGCGCAAAGCAGTAATTGGTTATTGGCTAGGAGGAGAATATACAGGAAAGGGCATTATGACCAAAGCTTGTAATGCGGTAATCAAACATGCTTTTGAGGAGCTCAACTTGCACCGCATTGAAATACAGTGTGCGGTCGGAAATACCAAAAGTTCTGCTATTCCTAAGCGTTTGGGTTTTCAATATGAAGGCACATTGAAGGGTGGAGAATGGCTGTATGACCGTTTTTTAGACCTTGAAGTGTATGGGCTTATCAATGGAAATTAGCAACTACTTTTTCAAAAGCCTCATCGTATTGAGGTGCCATATTTCGCCAATCATATCGAGCAACATAGTTTTGCACTTCTCGCTCTCTGATAGACTCTACATTGGTAATGGCATCTTCGAGTTGAATCACAAAGTCTTCAAAGTTATTGAATAAATGGTCTTTTTTATATTCTTCTGGAATATGTTCGGGATATGCCAAACGGTTGGGAATAATCGGAAAACAATTGCAGTAAATTCCATGCACAACACTGCCTCCAAAGAAATCCTGCTTTGAAGTGACTGGCAAAATATCTGCCCGCCAAACCCATTTGGCATACGTTGCAAAGTTTTCTACAAAACCAAAATGGACAATTTTGTCTTTGAGGCGTTTTTGAGCTTGGTGAAATATTTTGGGCTGTTGACTGAATTGTTCACCCAAAATCGCCACTTCAAAATCTACGTTTTTGGCATCCAACAAATACAGGGCTTCAAAAAATTCTTGTGGATTTTTGTCGTATTCCCAACGATGGTTCCACAACAACAAAGGAACATCATTGATAGGAAGCCAAAAGGGTTTGTATCGGTCAAACATTTGAAGGTCAAGACCCAATGGCAATACATAGCTTTTTTCTTCAATTTCTGCCACTGTTTGGAGTTCATTGTGGTCGGGAAATTGCTGCAAAAAACGAGGCAAAGCAGTTAGAAAGGATTGATGATGATATTCAGAATTGAAGAACACCGCATCAGCAGTCAGCGCAGAAGTATAGTTGATAAAACTATAATGATTGTCTCGTTTCAATGCCACATCAACATCTACAGGCGACCAAGGATAAGTCAGTTGGTTCTCATGGAAATACACTACGGCAGGTATATTTTTTGTTTTGCGGCGAGTGAGAGACAGGAAGGTGGTCAAATCCAACATATCGGTAGCCAAAATCAAATCGGGCAGAAAATCACTTTTCATCAGTTTGCGAGCCAAAGTCACCGCTCCGCCATGCATCCGCCATTTCCAATAGTACCCCTGAATTTTGTAAATTTCTACTTGATGCCCACTGTGTTTCACATATCCTTCTGCCCAGCTTGCGTGTGAGCCAGTAAAATAGGGTTCTATTAGTAAAATGTTCATATTTAGAAATATGCTGTAAGAATGTTTTTTATTTGGCTGGCAGACAGGGGCTTTTTGCAGTATTGGCTGATAAAAGCATAATCTTTGGCTTTTTCCAAGTCTTCTTCATGCAAAGAAGTCGTCAAGATACAAATAATAATTCCTTCTCGCAGTTCTTCCTCCAATTTTTCGAATTCGTCCAAAAATTCAAAGCCATTCATAACAGGCATATTGAGGTCGAGTAATATCAAAGCGGGTTTGCTGTTGATATCTACTCCTTTTAAGTAATCCAATGCTTTTTTGCCATTGGTAGCAATTTGAACATCTGTAACATAGCCATTTTTGGTAAATAAATGCTTGTTGTAAAAATTCGTTATCTCATTGTCTTCAACGAGTAAGACTGAATTTATTTGCTTCATGCTTTTAGGAATATAGGTGACTTAACACATTTGATACAAGGTATTTGAGTGAGTAGAAAGTAGTGTTGGTAGCTTGGACTTTAGTCCGAGTAGATTGTCTATGAACGGAATAAATTCCGTTCTACTTTATGAACATTTCAGGTATTTCTCCTTCAATAATCAAACGACCTTCAGTTGCATTTTTTATTTCTTCAATAGATACGTTGGGCGCACGTTCTATCAATTTGAAGCCTTTAGGGGTGACATCTAACACAGCGAGATTGGTCACAATTCTTTTCACACATTTCACTCCTGTCAATGGAAGTGTACATTGTCTCAACAATTTAGATTGTCCTTTGCGGTTCGTGTGCATCATGGCGACAATGATGTTGTCAGAAGATGCCACTAAATCCATTGCACCGCCCATGCCCTTCACCATTTTACCTGGGATTTTCCAATTCGCAATGTCGCCATTGTCGGCTACTTCCATCGCTCCCAAAACGGTCAATTGTATATGCTGACCACGAATCATCGCAAAACTGGTAGCAGAATCAAAAATGACGGCACCTGGCATGGTGGTAATTGTCTGTTTGCCTGCATTGATTAAATCTGCATCTTCTTCTCCTTCAAAGGGAAAAGGTCCCATGCCTAATATTCCATTTTCCGATTGAAAGACGACATTCAAGCCATCAGGTACATAATTGGCAATCAAGGTCGGAATACCAATGCCCAAGTTTACATACCAATTATCTTGTAGTTCTTGAGCAATTCTTTTAGCGATGCCTTTTTTGTCTAACATAGGTACTTGACCAATTTTGAATATTGAATGATAAATTTTGAATGAGAGAAGCGGTCTTACTTCCTACTTCCTACTTCTTACTTCCTACTTCCTACTTCTTACTTCCTACTTCCTACTTCTTACTTCCTAC
>JBMYXW010000492.1:0-3434 GCA_049608825.1 Chitinophagales bacterium | reverse complement strand
TAAATGGATGGTAACTGTTTATCCAAATCAAACCTCAAATATCGTCTATCGTAATTATACATCTATCCTATTTAGGAGTCGTTTTTGTACGAATCATTAGGTAGATTTACGAGGCAGGATTACATGATTTGAAAATTGTCAATCAAGTAGAACTACCTTCTCAACTTACCACTTGTTTAATAAAAGCTGTATTAGCTTATCTATGAACGGAATAAATTTCGTCCTACTTTAAATTTTCCTCTCTAAAAAGGCTATCTGATTCACTGTTGTTATTGCTATTATTGTTGTCGTAGTTATTCAAAGTATCCGTTGGTGGAACATACGGCTCATACTGCAAAATGACAGGCTCTTTGGCATATTTTCGTCCATCCCGATATTCATACTGAGGCGATTGAACAGTACCATTGTCAATTCGCACACCTGGCACAATATAGCCTCCTCGCTGATGTCGAGTATTCACAGGAATCAAACTATAGGTATTCTGATCATAATAAATGGTGTCGTAATAAATCGTGTCGCTCGGCAAAAACATTTCGCAATCCATCGCCCAATCAAGCGTGTCTGGCAAAGCTCGAAAACGAGCCTGATCCAATCCTGTGAATTCAGAGTTCGCATAAACTTTCCGGAAAAATTTGGCAAAAATCGGTAGGGCTGTACTCGCTCCTTGTCCCAAACGCAAACTGCGGAAACGCACTCGACGGTCTGCTCCTCCAACCCAAGCTCCTGCCACAATATCGGGTGTGAATCCCATAAACCAGCCATCTGTTTGGTCTTGTGTCGTTCCCGTTTTCCCTCCCATATCTGCTTCCAATTTGTACTTGTATCGAAGTCTTGTTGCTGTTCCTTTTCCTCGTGTCACCTCTTGCAGCATTTTTTGTATCTGATAAGCCGTTGCCTTAGAGAAAACCAGTGTATCTGCTGGCGCAATGCTGTCTTCAAAACTCGCTATCAAGTTGCCATTTCGGTCTTCAATGCACTCCAAATAAACGGGTTCGATGTGCTGTCCGAGGTTGGCAAATGTGCCATAGACTTCCACCATTTCCTTCAATGACAAATCTGCCACTCCCAATGCCAAAGAAGGTACAGGAGGGATTTCGGATTTTACGCCCATTGCCTTTGCCAAGTTTACCACGCTGTCGATGCCCGACTGCATGATAAGCTCTGCCGAAACGGTATTGACCGAATTGACCAAGCCGCCCATGAGTGAATACATTCCGCCATATTCACCATCCGCATTTCGAGGAGACCAATCATCAGGGTCAAGCTCATAAATGCGTTGATAATTATCAATATATTCACAAGCAGGAATGCCACTTTCAAGCGCATTGGCATACACTATGGGCTTGAAGGTTGAACCTACTTGACGTTTTGAACCAATGTGGTCGTATTTGAAGTAGCGGTGATTGATGCCGCCCACCCAAGCTTTGATTTTTCCCGTTTTAGCCTCCATTGCCAGAAAACCTGCATGGAGAAATCGGATGTAATATTTGACCGAATCCAAAGGAGTCAATGTGGTATCTCGATTCCCTTCCCAGTGAAATAGGGTCATTTTGCGAGGCACTTCAAAGGTTTTCAAAGCGTCTTTTGGTGATACTCCCGAAGCCCTCAAACCTTTATATCTGGGCGAATTTTGTACGGCTGCATCCACATAGTCGGTCGCATCGCCCCAAGGTTCTTTGTCTTTCCAGTGTTCGTTGAAGAGGTTTTGAAGGTCGGTCATTTGTTCTGTCACCGCTTCCTCTGCCAGCTCTTGCATCGTGGCATTGAGGGTCGTATGGATTTTCAAGCCATCGGTATAAAGATTGTAGCGACGACCATCAGGCGTGAGGTGATTTTTGCACCATTTGACCAATTCCAAGCGCAGTTGTTCCCGAAAATAAGTCGCCAAACCCTCGTTGTGATTCTCCGTAGTATAATTGAGTTTGATGGGTAGAGCTTTGTATTTTTCGGCTTCTTCTTTGCTGAGGTATTCATATTTCGCCATCTGATTCAGCACAACATCTCGGCGTTTTTTGGCACGGTCGGCGTGAAGTCGGGGATTGTAGTAGGTCGTTGCCTTCAACATTCCTATCAACAAAGCCGCTTGATGCATATCCAATTCTTCTGCCGTTTTTTTGAAAAACCGCTTTGAAGCTGCTTCAATGCCAAATACATTGCCGCCAAAGGGAACGGTATTGAGGTAGAGTTCCAGTATTTTCTTTTTGGAGTACATCGCTTCAATGCGACGAGCCACAATCATTTCTTTGATTTTGCCAACGGGCAAGGTCAAGAAGCCGTGTCTTTGACGGGGATAGAGGTTTTTGACGAGTTGCTGGCTGATGGTACTTCCTCCGCCAGAGCTTTCTTTTTGGAGTAAAATGGTCTTGACAGCCACCCGAATCAAGCCCACAAAATCAACTCCTCCATGTTCGTAAAATCGTGCATCTTCGGTAGCGACCAAAGCATGGACTACATTCGGAGAGATGTTTTCGAGGGTCATCGAAGTACGGTTCTCGATATAGTATTTTCCAATCAATACCTCGCCTTCTGCATAGATTTCAGAGGCTTGGGCATTGTCGATTTGTTGCAAATCCACTTGGTTGGGCAGCTTTCCGTAGGCTTCAAAATAAACCGCACTCACCAAACCCACCACCAATGAAACGCCTGCTAAAAAAGCAATAAAAAGCCCTATCAAGACTTTGAAAAGTCGAGGGTAGCCCTGCCTAAAACTTTGCAGCTTTTGACTGGCTTTGCTCTTGAATTCCTGCAATTTTGATAGAAAAGTTGACAAATGATTGGTTTTTTGATGTACTCAGCAAAGATACCAAGATATAAAGATTAAAGGGGATGTAGGGTAAAAATGTTTTTCTACACTTCAAAAAATGATAAAAGGTTTTGAGGTGACATCTTCAAATCAAAACACCCTATCCTTCCATAAGCGATAAGTTCAAAAATGAACCGCCAACCAAATACAGGCTGGTTCTTTGCTTGTAAAAACCACTCGATGTTTGCGTTTTGCTTCAATAAAAACGGAATCTCCTCCCTTCAATGACAGCAACTCCCCTCCTACTTCATCAAATAAAAGAGTCGCTTTTCCCTGCAATAAAACCACCCATTCGTCTTTTTCTTGGTCGTACCATTCGTTTTCGGGGGTGATTTGTCCTGCCGAAATGATGCGTTCTATCAATACGCCTTTTTTGTCGTTTTGGTGAAGGGCTTCAAATATTTCTTCTTTTGAAGAGGAAATAGTGACTGGGGTTTGAAGGATGTTTTTTTTGGAAGTCATGGTAGGTATGGTTTCGACAACGACAACCGCTTCAACTGTTGTCAAAATTAGAAATTGTTGGCAAAGTTTCGCTTACTTGGCGGCTTCGGCAAAATTAGTAAAAAACCTGAGAATTGCTGAAGGTTCTACATTTATGGGTTGAAACACTTAGAACAAATCAAATATTAGA
>JBMYXW010000491.1:0-3434 GCA_049608825.1 Chitinophagales bacterium | reverse complement strand
TCATAATCGTATTCAAAACCCAAAGAATTTTTGATGGGCAAACCTCCTCCAATGTTGATGGCTTTCAAGGTAGGACAAACTTTCTTCAATGCACAATAGAGCTTCAACGTTCGCTTCAACTCTCCCCAATAGTGCATGTTGTCTCGAATCCCTTTGTCCACAAAAAAGTGCAACATCCGAAGCCGAAATTTGGGATTGTTGGCGATTTTGTTTTGGTAAAAAGGAATAATTTCTGAATGGCGAATACCCAAACGAGAGGTATAAAACTCAAAGTTGGGTTCTTCCTCTGTAGCCACTCTTATGCCCACATTGCAGGGAGCTTTTTCAATCATTTGACTGTATGCTTCCAGTTCTTCGGCATTGTCGCATATAGGAATCACATTGTAAAAACCATCATTAATAAACTCGCTTATTCCCTTCAAATAACTCTCGTTTTTGAAGCCATTGTTGACAATAATTGCATTTTTTTGAATCTTCCCTTCTGCATACAATTTTCGCAACAGGTCTATATCAAAAGCCGAAGAAGTTTCCAAATGAACCCCATTTTTCAAGACTTCTTCCAAGACATATTTAAAATGATTACTTTTGGTGCAGTAACAATAGCGGTAGTTTCCCTGATAATTGTACTTTTCGATGGCTTTCCGAAACAGGTTTTTGGCTTTCTGTATTTGGCTCGAAATCTTCGGCAAATAGGTCAATCGAAAAGGTGTGCCATACATGTCTATGAGTTCTTTTAGTGGAACATCATTGAAGTACAAATAGTCTTCTTCTACTTTAAAGCCTTCTTGTGGAAAGTAGAAAGTTTGGTCGATTAAATCGGCATATCTATTGAGCATCGCAAATCAATTGTAAATATCAGATTATCACTATGGAATAGAAATAATTTAAGGTTTTGAGGTGACATCTTGGAATGAAATGAAAAGGTGTAATCTCAAAGCCGATGTTAAGATGTCACCTTTTCATACTTCAAAGATTACACCTTAACATCTAAATTCAAGGCAATTTATCTAAAATACAAATATCAGAAAAACTACTTAAATTAAATCCATTTATTATGATTAAATATGCCCTTCCTCTCTCCTTTTTTTTGCTAATGCTCACATTGCTTTCCTGCAATGAAACACCTCCCGAAAGTACAACACTTGACCACATACAAATCGTCAGAGACCAATGGGGCGTACCGCACATCATCGCCCCAACAGATGCCGATGTTGCTTATGGTTTGGCATGGGTGCAATGCGAGGACGACTTCAATACCTTGCAAGAACAAATGTTGGCAATCAAGGGAATGTTGGGCGAAGTGAAAGGGCAGAAGGGAATTGTTGTTGATTTTGGCGTAAAATTTATGGGCTTGCGTGAAATCGTGGAAGAACGCTATGACCAAGACATCAGCCCCGACTTCAAAAAGGTGCTGCAATCTTTTGTGGATGGTGCAAATGCTTATGCTGCTCTCCATCCCGAAGATATTTTGGTAAAAGGTATGTTTCCATTGAGGGGGCAAGATTTGATTATGGGCTATTTGTTGGGCATGGTCGATGTATCGGGCGCAGGCAAAGATTTGCAGCGCATCATGAATGGTACAATCAAAAACGACATTCCCAATAGAAATAAACAGGTAAAAAATTCCCCTCCCTCAAAGAACGCAGACAAGCATTTACAACAAATCATGCACAACAGTGCAAATTCCCCTCCTTTGGAGGGGACAAAGGGGAGGTCCAAAGGCTCCAATGCCATCGCCATCAGCCGCAACAAAACCACCGACAATAAAACCTACCTCGCCATCAATTCCCACCAACCCCTTGAAGGCTGGTATTCGTGGTACGAAGCCCACTTAATCAGCGACGAAGGCATGAACATTTTGGGAGGAACTTTCCCTGGTGGAGTGACCATTTTTCATGGAGCAAACGAAAACCTCGGTTGGGCGCATACCGTCAATCACGCCGATTTTTCGGATGTCTATCAACTCACCATGAATCCCGACAATGACCTTCAATACCGTTTCGATGGAGAATGGCTGACCTTAGAAACGACTCGCTATTGGTCGTGGTTGAAGCTTTGGAAGTTCATCAAAATTCCGATTCGCAAGACGATTTACCAAAGTAAATACGGCCCAACCTTTGAGACCGAAGACGGTTTCTTCTCCTGGCGATACACGGTCAACCTCGACATTCGAGTAGCCGAACAATGGTATAGAATGAACAAAGCCAAAAATTTGGCGGACTTCAAAAAGGCTTTGGAGATGCAAGGAATCCCTTCTACCAACATCGTCTATGCCGACCAAGAAGACAATATTTTCTATATCAGCAATGGGCGAATTCCCGTCCGCAATCCCGAATATGATTGGCAGAAAGTCCTACAAGGCGACACCTCCGCCACTCTTTGGCAAACAAAATACTATCCAATTGACAGCTTGCCGCAAGTCTTGAATCCCAGTTCAGGTTATGTCTTCAATACCAACAATACGCCTTTTTCGTCTAGCGACAGCCTCAACAATCCTCCCGAAACTTCGCTCAACAAACTTCTCGGCTACCTCCCAAGCCATGCCGAAAACAACCGTTCCGCAAGATTTTTGGAGTTAATCACCCAATACGACCGCCTTTCTTACGAAGACTTCAAACGCATCAAATTCGACCAACAATACCCTTCTCCCCTCTCCCACCCCAAAATGAAAAACTTGGAACTCCTCCTCCAATTGGATGCTGCAAAACACCCTCAAATTGCGGATGCGATTCAATTGCTGCAATCGTGGGATAGAAAAAACAACAAGGAAAATACGACTGCTCCACTGTTCATTTTATCTCTCAACAATTTGATAGATTCCTTAAAGGCTGTGGATGTTTACCGAATTGGCAATCTTATTACGGAAGCTCAATGTGTAGCTGCCATCGAAAAAGCAGTTGAAGAATTAAAAGCGGATTACCAAAAAATTGAAGTTCCTTTGGGTACACTTCAAAGGCATATTCGAGGAGAGGTAAATATTCCGCTTGGCGGTGCGCCCGATGTTTTGGGGGCGATGTATTCTAAAAAGCAGGACAATAATCAGTACAAGGGCGTGGCTGGAGAATCTTATATTGAGTTGGTGCGGTTCAGCGAAAATGGTGGGGTTGAGATTGAAAGCATCAATACTTATGGTACTTCTGCAAAGCCGAATCGTCCGCATCACACTGACCAAATGAAGCCGTTTGCAGAGCAAAGATTGAAGAAGATGACTTTGGATAAGGAAAGGGTTTTGGCGGAGGCGGATACGATTTATGTGGCTTTGGAAGTTTTGTGAGAAAACGGTAGTCTTGGAGACTACTATTTCCTCAATCTAACAATTCAAAATCAGTGTAATCAATACCTCCTCTTTTTTTGCGAGACAATTGCCCTTTCACCAAAACCATTGTTCCATTCTTGTGTGCATCGCAAGCCTTTGCATAATCCATTGAAGACAG
>JBMYXW010000490.1:0-3437 GCA_049608825.1 Chitinophagales bacterium | reverse complement strand
TAAAAAAAAGACCCCAATGCTCTACAAAAGCATTGAGGTCTTTTCATTTTAATAATTTACTACCGTGGAATATTGAAAAAATAACTTTACATTTTGCTCTTGTAAAATATTGATTTTGAAGATTCCCATCATTCAAAATTCCATAGGCATTCTGATAACTGATTATTATTTATTCAAAATTCAATCATTCAAAATTCAAAATTAGAGAGATGTTTATCTCACCAATTTCGCCACTTTCACATCCTGTCCTTGCTGCAATCGCAACAAATACATTCCTTGAGCAAAAGTATTCAAATCCATTTGGAAGTGATTCGTACCTTCATTTGCGGTAGTCGTTTCAGAGTAAACTGTTTGACCTGCAAGATTGAACAATTCAATCGTAACAGGACTGTTGCTATCCGTTGTAAAACCAATCGTGTATTCACTGTAATTGCCGATAGGCGTTACTTTTGTGATGTCAAAAGCTACTTCTGAGCGTTTCAAACTAATGACTCCTGCAATACTCGTTGTTCCATCAAAATCCGTTTGAAGTAAGCGGTAATAGCTGATTCCAGCAAGTGCTTCTCTATCCATTTGTGTGTAAAGGTGCATGTCAGAGCTGTTGCCATGACCATCCAAAACAGCAATGCTTTCAAAGAAAACCCCATCCGTAGAACGCTCCAAAATGAAGTAATCATTGTTTACTTCTGATGCTGTCACCCAACTCAATAAGTTCCCATCTTTTTGTACTTCTCCATCAAAAGTCAACAATTCCACAGGCAAAGTAACACAATCCAATACCAAACCACTCAATGTCTGAGAATTTCCTGTGCTGACTTCTGTAATCTTTACATTGTAGGGAATAGCATCCCCAGCAACAAATGGTCCCAACTCAACTACATCCATTGAAGTAGTAAAAGGTGCTTGTGCAACGGGTTCAATCACTTCAATTTCGTATTGAGGAGCATCACCTTGAATAGTGACAATCAAATTAAAAGTACCATTGCTATTACATACCACGTTTTCTTCTGCAATAAAAGATTGTTGAGACATACAATCTACTACAAAGCCTGTCAAAATTCGAGTTCCGCCTGTACTTGTCTGCGTAACTTTGATGCGATAAGGTACATTCACTCCTCCTTCAAAAGGTCCCAATTCTGCAAAGTTCAAAATAGTCGAAACAGGTGCTTGTGGAGTTGGTTCGATTACTTCAACAATGAAATCACCAAATTCACTGTCAATACTTACAACCAAGGTGAAAGTACCTGATTCTTCGTCGCAGTTTGGAATCACTTCTGCTGAAAACTTTATATCCACAAAAGATACAATAATAGATGCCTCATCTGTATTTCCAGCCGCATCCTGAATCGTATAGCAGAAAGAATCGGCATCACCTGGTTGGAAACCAAACGGTGGATTGTAAGTATAAAGACCATTTCCATTATCTGTAATCGTACCACCTGCATTAGAAGTGCTGCAAACACTCAACACAAAAATACCCGTTCCTGTATCATTCGCCAATATTTCACCAACTGTAAAGGAAACCGTTTCACCAACCGCATAAGAACCCAAATCATCGTTTACTGCTTCAAGATCTTCCATCTCCACAAAACTGATACTGATTGTTGCCGTATCAGTATTTCCGTTGCCATCCGTAATGGTATAGCAGAAAGAATCGTCTCCTGCAAAATCAGCCGAAGGAGGTGTGTAAGTATAAGTTCCATCTCCATTATCTGTAACCGTTCCACCCGCAGAGGTCGTAGTACAAACCGAAAAAATGGTAATACCCACTCCCGAATCATTGCCCAATAATTGTCCTGCTGTGAAGGTAATGGATTGTCCTGGCTCAAAATCTCCCAAGTCATCGTTGTTCGCATCCACGACTACACCAGTATCGGTAAAAGTCACAAAAACAATCCCACTCGCTGTATTTCCATTTGCATCCGTTATCGAATAACAAAACGCATCTGTTCCTACATAATCCGCACTTGGAGGCGTGTAAGTGTAAGTACCGTTTCCATTGTCGGTAATCGTACCACCTGCATCCGAAGGACTACACACATCGCTCACAAAAATATTGTCTCCACTGTCATTGCTCAATAAGAATCCACCCGAAAAAGTAACACTTGTGCCTTCAGGATGTGTTCCAATATTGTCATTCAAGATTTCAAGTGTTGATTGTCCTTCTGTATAGTTCACGAATACAGTGGCATTGCCAGTCGCTCCAGAACTATTGCCGATGGAATAACAGAAGGAATCTGTTCCTACATAATCCGCACTTGGAGGAGTATATGTATAAGTACCGTTTCCGTTGTCGACAATCGTTCCACCATTTGCAGAAGTACTACAAACATTTGTGACGAAAATACCATCTCCTGTATCATTCCCTAACAAAAATGTTCCTGTAAAGGTAACAGGTGTGCCTGCATCCAATGTTCCTAAATCATCGTTAGCTGCATTTATATTGCCGCCGCCTTGACCACCTGTAAGGAATACAAAAACATTTGCTGTCCAACTTCCTCCGTCCGCACCTGTGATAGTGTAACAAAAAGAATCTAAGCCTGAAAAATTAGGGTTGGGAATATAAGTGTAATTTCCATTTCCGTTGTTGACAATCGTGCCACCATTGGTAGAAGTGCTGCAAACTTCAACGATGCTTATGTTGTCGCCCAAATCATTGGACAACAAGAATCCACCAGTGAAATCTGCCGAAGTACCTTGTGGATAAACACCAATATTGTCGTCCAAAGCAACAGTCGGATTGGAGTTTCCTCCGCCACCACCACCGCCACCACAGTTGTAGGCAACGGGTACTGTAAAGTCTTGAACGCAGTTTCCGCCACCCAACCAATCAATGTAAATATCGGCTGTTCCAGATTGTCCTTGCTCTGCTGTGAAAGCACCTGCTTGAACGGTTCCAGCACAAGAAGGGTCGACTGATACCATAGCAGTACAGCCTCCTGGTATAGGAGTAATGTAGGCACTGATGTCAGTGGGATAAGTCGTCACATTTACTTGAGCCGTCACTTTGATACTTGGGTTGGAGTTGCAAGTTGCGGTCACGATAAAAGACTGAACAATTGCTCGGCAAGATTTATTGGCTATCAACCAATTATTGGGCGTAGGAACAGGACTTCCCACTTCTGTCATCCAAGAATACGTTACATCTCCTTGGTCCACGCTTGCATTCAATTTGATAAATTCACCACTGCAGGCTTGTGTTACATTTGCGCTTGCATTGATAGCGGTTGGGCATTGGGCATTGACGCTTGCACCCATCCATACTGTACATAAAAATAACAATAATAATTTTTTCATGTTGTAATCTGTTATAGAATTTGATGTTAATAAAAAATATTTTTTTTGTTGATAGTTGTGTTTGGGTGTTTGGGTGTTTAGGTTGATAATTGTGTTCGAGTGTTTAAATTTTCCGTCCATCGTCCATCGTCCATCGTCCA
>JBMYXW010000489.1:0-3437 GCA_049608825.1 Chitinophagales bacterium | reverse complement strand
TTGTAGAGAGGAGACCATTCATTCATTGCAGCTTTCACCAAATATTCGCCGCCTTCTTCTAGTCCATCAAAACAGTAGAAAGAGAAGCTGCTGCTGTCGTCTTGTCCCCATCCGAAGCCAATCGCAATGGTAGAATCTACGGCTGTCAATGTGTTGTTTTCGGCATCGTATTCGATTAAGTAAACCGTTGCATCATAAGTAGTTGGTGTATTGAAGCTATTCGCAACATTGACACTTCCACAGATACTCAACCCTGTTGGTTGCCAATCACCATCGCCAGCTATAATATTTGCACACATATTACTGACACATCCATCTGCTGTTACAACGGTCAAACAAGCGGTATAAATTCCATCCTCATAAGTGTGGATGGGGTTTTGTTCTGTTGAAGTATTTCCATCTCCAAAATCCCATTCCCATGCGGCTACATTGTCTGAAGACCAATCTTCAAACTGGAAAGTATTGCTTGTATTTGTACTCGTTGAATCTGTTGGATAGAAAGAAAACTCTGCATAACACTGCCCCCATTCACTTTCTTCTACCAAAATATCTTGACAAGTCATACTCTCACACCCAGCTTCGTTGGTGATTGTCAGACAAACTGTATAAGTTCCTGCTTCTGAATAAGTGTATGTTTGCTGTGGGCCAGATGCTGTTTCTCCATTGCCAAAATCCCATGTCCAAGTATCAGGATTCCCCAAAGAACAGTCCAAGAAAGTTACTGTCAAACCGCCAAAACTGGGGTCAATTATCACAACGGTATCCAATACTGCACTATCCCCAGGCAAAGCACTGTGCCAAAAGTGTGCTTCGCAATTGGCTGGATTCCAAATAGTAATCGCTTGACAAAGAACACTACTACAACCATCTTCGGTAGTAACTGTCAAACAAACATAGTATTCACCATAGTCAGAGTATGTATGTGAAGGATTTTGTTCGGATGAAAAATTGCCATCTCCAAGATCCCAATCCCAAGACACTACATCTGTGCTGGACCAATCTATAAAATCAAACGAAAATGCGCTGCTGTCTTGTGAAGAATAGAACCCAAAGGATGCCAAACAAGATTCTCCTACCCATTCACTTACTACAATGTCTTCGCAGTAAGTAGAAGTACAGCCAGTAGCATTAATAATCGTTAAACAAACCGTGTAAGTACCTTCTTCCTCATAAGTGTATGTTTGTTGTGGACCAGAGGCTGTTTCTCCATTACCAAAATCCCATGTCCATTCTCCTCCACCTTCTGATGCATCCCAAAAAGTAACTGTCAATCCACTGTTAATTGGAATTCCACCACCATTACCAGTTGTGTCTGCTGTGTGGTAGAAATAAGCTTCACAGTTTAAGGAATCAGTTCCTCCATTTCCACCACCTGCAATTTCATCGTATAATCCTTGACATATACCATCCCAAACACCTGTACAGCAATAAGAATCGGCTGCAATCACCTCCATAAAAATAGAATCGCTGGCTGCATAAGGAGAAGAACCGTTTGCAATCGTCTCACAGTCACCTATCGCAACGTCTCCTACCACAACATCTTGACAATTCGTATCCTCACAACCTTCAGCATCTGTTACGGTCAAACATACAACATAACTTCCCTCTTCAGCATATTCATTCGTTGGGTTTTGGTCTGTTGCCATATTCCCATCACCAAAGTCCCATGACCATGAAGTGATTCCGTCCATGGTATTGCCTGCGCTGGAAAAATCAGTAAAACTGGCAGTTGTTCCACTTGTTGTTGCAAAGAAACTTGCCCAGATATAACAACTTGTAGAATCTGTTCCACCACTTCCATCATCATTGATAATAACATCTTGGCAAGATAGGGTAAAACAGCCATTATTGGTTGTTACCAATAAACAAATATTGTAAACACCTACACCAAAAGCAGGAGTAAATGTTGTGTTTTGACCTGTCAAGGCCATATCTTGACCAGCTTCCCAAAACCAAGAGGTCACATAGTCAGTAGAATCTTCAATACTTGCCGTTCCATTAAGTGAGATAACAAAACCATCTACTGTTGCCGTAAAATCTGCACTACAATCTTCAGAACCTGTGGGCTGTGCTTGTAGCATCACTACCGAAAAGAGTGTCAATAAAATACTTAGAAATTTTCGCATAATTTTTTGTACTTTTATTTTTGTAAAAAATCGTTTAGAGGCAAGGTTACTATTGATGTCGAATTGGTATAGCCTGCCTCTTTTTTATTTGAATACAGTTTATTTCGTTTAGAAAAAATCAGATGAATGTGGTCTTGCCTCTTTTTTAAAATACCACCACACGTTTTACAATAATCCCCGCTTTCGTTCTGACCTGCAATACATATACACCTTGCTTCAAATCCTTCAGAGAAAGCTCTATTGATTTTTGGTGAGAATTTATGGACTTCAATAAAACACGTTCTCCTTGCAGATTCACAATTTCTATTGAAGTACTTTGTAAACCCTCTAAATTGATATATAAATGATTGTGAGTAGGATTGGGGTAATATTCTAATGCCTCATCAATCACCCTATCTTCAATACCCGTACTTGTATCGTCAAAAACGGCAACATCCCCTACACCACTAATTGACACCGCCTCTCCCCTATTATTCACTGCTCTCACTTCCGAAAAATCAAAAACGATGTCCTCAGAAGCGATTTTCTTTTTGTCGTCCAAAAAATCCTCCATTACAAAGACCAACACTCCAAAAACTCCTGATCCGCCTGTATTTTGTTGGTTAATGCGACTGATTGCGGCTTCAATACGCCCATTTCCTAGGTTCTTTTGCAGCGAAATGGTATTTTCTTCATCCCCAATAAAAGACGGAGGAAAATTGATTTGCATACTGCCCGAATCTTCTACATTGTGGTTAATCGAAAAAGCCAAACCGTAAATATCGGTCGTATCACCACTTTCGCTCAAAATAATGTTTGCCATAACTGTATCTCCAATACTCACCGAATCATTCAAAAAATCCAATACAATCGCAAAATCTGCATCCTTCAATTGTTCTTGCCCTTTTTTGGCGTGCTTCCCAAGGGTATCATCGCATGGATGTCGGATTTCATACCTCAAGCCACCAGCAACCCGCGAGGCCACGTGAAGCATAGGCGCATCTTCATCGGGGACATCCAGGGTTGTCGCGTCGAGCTGGAGCGCCTGCTCGAGCGCGTCAACTTCGACCCCGCCGCCGACCAATTGCACCCCGTGGGCGACCTGGTCAACCGCGGCCCCGACTCCCTGGGCTGCCTGCGGCTCCTGCGCGACCTGAAGGCGGGCGGCGTGCTCGGCAACCACGACCTGCACCTGCTCCAGCGCCATGCAGGCAAGCGCGGCGCGAAGCCCGGGGACACCCTGGACGAGGTGCTGGCCGCGCCCGATGCGGACGAGCTCTGCCTGTGGCTGGCGAAGAAGCCCTTTGCCCTCGACTTCCAGGACATCCTCCT
>JBMYXW010000488.1:0-3441 GCA_049608825.1 Chitinophagales bacterium | reverse complement strand
ACTCTATTTTTCCCAATAACTGGATTTCTTTTCACAGCAATGGTCGGATTATGACCTACCCTATGCAGGCTGTCAGTCGAAGGTTGGAACGTCGAAAGGATATTATCGAAGATTTGCAGGGAGAATATGGTTTTGAAGTGACGCAGGTGATAGATATGGGACCATTGTACGAAGCAGAAGAACGATTTTTGGAGGGAACGGGGAGTTTGATTATTGACCGAAATGACTTGTTTGTGTATGCCTGTACTTCTCCTCGAACCCACAAAGAATTGGTTGAAGATTGGGCAGAGTATTGGAGCTGCAATCCAATTATTTTTGAAGCAGTAGATGAATCTGGGCAAGAGATTTACCACACCAATGTTTTGATGTGTTTGGGCGACTGTTTTGTGGTGATTTGTATGGAAGCGATTGCAGGTGAAGAAGATAAACGAAAAGTTCTTGAAAGTTTTGAAGAAAGTAAGCGGATAGTTGTGGAAATTTCTTTTGACCAGATGAATCATTTTGCCGGAAATATGCTGCAATTGCAGAGTGATAAAGGTGAAAAATTGTTGGTGATGTCACAAGCGGCTTATGATTCCTTGAAGCCTGAACAAATTGAACAATTGGAGTCCTTCAATGATTATTTGGTGAGTTCCCCTATTCCGACTATCGAAAAGTATGGCGGAGGAAGTGTGAGGTGTATGATGGCAGAAGTGTTTTTGCCAAAGAAAGAAAAAGCTAAATAGGTGAAAACAGAAAACGCCCAAATCGAAGTCGATTTGGGCTGTTGTTATTTTTGTTTTGAAGTTTTGTTTAGGCAAACTAAAATAACAAAATAGTCATTTCTGAAATATAATCCACTCGCCAGCAAAGTATTGTTTGAATTTGCATTTGAGTTTTTAATTTGAATTTTATATCGGAGTCGTATCCACAACTGCAGGATTTGTTGGGTCTTGTACCACTACTTGACTTCTTTTTTTACGCATTGCCATGCTAAAGAATAAAATCACTACGCCAATAAGTTCAGCATAGTTAAAAAGATTAAAGGCAGATTCACTGCTTCCCTTGGTTGTAGTCACAGCAGCCGTTCCTGTAGGTGTGGCAACAGGCTTTACAACTGTATTGGCAGGTGTATCTTCCATTGGCGCACGGTGTAAGGGCACCATACTTACCAATCTGCCCAAGCAGTAGAGCCCAAAGATAAAATTAAGAATCAGTTTCATGTTTTATAGAATTATTTTGTTAGGGATTTTGATTGCCGAATTTAAACGGTAATCAAACACAGATGTTTACACTGAACGAAAAAAAGTGTGCAGAAAATTTTCTATCCCAAAAAATATGCCCTCACTTCTTGCCAATTGTGAACCCTTGTAAAATTGGTTTCTTCTTGGTTGTGATGGGCATCAAATAACAAGCCTGTTCCCGAAAAAGCCCTCAATTGATAAGGACTGTCGTCAATCAAGTAGTCAGCGTGAATGATGCTTTTGTTGCCGCAAAAAACGATGTTTTTCCACGGAATAAAGGGGAAATGCTCTGCCAACCAATCGTATTTGTCTTCAAAAGAATACTTGAATTGCATGGCGGCTGTCGCAATAAATATTTCAAAACCATTGTCCATCAATTCTTTTACAACTTCTTGGCTTCCTTCAATAATCGGTAAATTGGCAAAAAAGCCTTTGGTGTAGAGATATTCTTGAACCGTTTTGATACGTTCTTTGGGGATGGTATCTGGAAATAATTTACTGGCTACTTTGGGGTAGGAAATGCGCTCACCAAAATCTCGAAAATACCATTCTTCAAATCTGGAAACGGGTTCTGCCATTACCTCGTCCATGTCTATTGCTATGCGTTTGTTCATGTGTATAAAGGTAGATTTTTTTTGGTAAATTCTATTTTGTTTTGTAAATTCGTTTGTACACTAATAGTAAACAGATGAAAACAGCAGACATTTTAGATAGAAGTTTGATGAAATTGGAGGAGCAGATTGGAGTAAAAGTCCTACAGAACTTGCCTCCATCTTCTACTCATATTGCTGTAAGCTTGCCTTATAAAATAGGTGAAAGCCAACAAGAACCTGGTTTAGATACAAAAGAGGTGTATCTAAAAATAAAACATGCTATAGGAGACTTTGACTTCAAAGCAATTATTTTGCCCAATGCTTCAAAAGCAGAAATTTTAAATCAGTTCCAAAACACAAAAAAAGATACAATATTTATCTCTCCTTACTTCACAAAGAATATAGCTGATTTCTTAATTGAAAAAAAAATTAATTTCATTGACATTGCAGGAAACACTTATTTGTTTAAGAAGGGATTGTTTTGTCTAATAAAAGGAAATAAAAAACCCACAGATTTAGAAGTTGCACATCCTAAAAGGACATTTCAAGAAACGGGTTTAAAAATTTTATTTGTACTATTAAGTAATCTCGAAAAAATAAATCTTACCTATCGAGAAATTGCCAAATTATCAAAAACCTCTGCGTCTTCGGTTCAGTATATTTTTGAAGAATTGGAAGAGATGAAGTTTTTGATAAATCTTTCAAAAAAGGAGCGAAGACTCATCAATAAGCAAAAATTGTTGGAACGTTGGAGCATTGCCTATGGTGAAAATCTAAAACCAAAAATTCATAGGGGTTATTTTAAGTTTAAATATGAAATACCCAAAAAGAAATTAAAAGTATTACCTAAAACACTCACAAAAACTTATTGGGGGGGAGAATTAGGTGCAGAAATAATTACTAAGTATTTATATGCTCAAAAATTCACACTCTATAGTTCAGAAAGGTTTAGCAAGTTGGTAAAAGAATTATTGATTATTCCGACCAAAAAGGAGGATAGTGAATTGGAATTAATAGAGGTGTTTTGGGATATGGAATTGAACTGCTCCAAAAATACTTTAACAACGGTTTCTCCTATATTGATATATGCTGATTTGTATAATTCACTGAATGAAAGAAATTTAGAAATAACTCAAAAACTATTAGAAAATGATTTACAATATCTTCTCTAAAAATTTTGAAATTAACAACAAAGAAATACTTTTCGTTTTTGATGCTATTACAAAGGCTTGCGAAAACTTGAATGTTCCATTTTTTTTAGTAGGAGCTTTTGCAAGAGATATTATCATGCAACATATTTATGATTTTTCAATAATGCGAAAAACAGGTGATATTGATATTGCTATAATGGTTGAAAATTGGAGTATTTATGAAGATGTGAAGAATGTCTTGGTAAATGAGTATCATTTTAAGCAAGGAGAGAACATACAAAAACTGGTTTTTAACAATTATTTGGAAGTTGATATTATTCCCTTTGGAAACATTGAAGAAAATTATACAATAAGCTGGCCTCCTCATTTCAATTTTATGATGAATATGATAGGTTACCAAGAGGTGTATGATTCAGCAATTCCTGTTTTATTGGATAAAAAATATAAATCTTGTCAGGATTAATCGAACCAATG
>JBMYXW010000487.1:0-3445 GCA_049608825.1 Chitinophagales bacterium | reverse complement strand
AATATTGTCTCCCACCAAACTTACTTTGATTAGGTTATCTGGATGGTGAATAGTTATAAGGTGGTCAGCTCGTACCCAATCCTTGTAGATATCGAGTCGGTCTTTGGGGTCGTAATAGATTTGAGCTATTTCAGCATTCTCAATATTGAATTGTTTGTAACTAAAATCTGGAAAAGCGGCATGCTTGTCGTCAGATTTTACCCAAACAGAAATAAGGTACAATTGCCCCGCTTTGGCATTGGGCATTTTTCCTTCAAAAAGCACCATTTCCCCTGTCTCTTGCTGCAATGCTTTTTTGCCAAATAAAGCATCTGAATAATTGCCTTCTTCAAAATGGTTGATGACTATACTATTTGTACTATCTGAACTCCAATACTTACTGTTGGATGTTTGGAACTGGAAAATACTGTCTTTTTGTGCTGCAAACTGAAGTTTAATTTCATCCTTATTGTTATCGAAGGCTGATAGAGGAAGCTCATACAACGATTCTTCGTCTTTTTGGTAAATCAATTTTGCTTTTTCGAGGATTCGCTGTTCGTCTGGTAAAAACTTTTTGCCATGAGCAACAAGTAGAAGGGGTTTGTTATTGGGATAATCCTTCAAAATTTCTTTCTCAATCAATGGCACACTCATCAATTGTCCCATTTTCATTGCTCGGTTAATCGAATAACGCCCCAAAAAAGTACTGTTCATCGCCAAACCTGTGTGGTAAGACGCTTTGCAGCCCATATACAATCCACCTGAACCTCTCTCGGTCACATAGATTTTTTCGGAGCCGACATTGAAGTAAGGAAAAACCATGATGGCTTGAAAATCTTCTACTTTGTAGCCTTTCTCTGCCAAGACATTTTTATAATCAGTCGTTTTACCATAAAAATCATGATCTACATGATTCACTTCTACAATGTAGTCTTTTTTACTTAGGATAAAATAATACGCTTCCATACTCCAAATAACGAAACCCAAAAACAACATCATCCCTGCAATGGATTTCACTCCTTTTATAGACATTCTCCTAAAGATCAAATAGAAATAAAAAACGGTGTAAACGGTGAAAATGTAATAGAAAATCCAAGCAAATCGCCCCAATGAACGAAATTGTTGAAGTTGAGGCAAATAATCTAACAAAAATTCAAACCCATATCTAAATGGAATACACATGGAATACAATAAAACTACAACGGCAGCCCAAATAGAAATAGATAGGTTCGTAGGAAGAACAGGGTGAATTATTTTACTCCATTCTCCATTTTTAAGATATAAAAATCCTTTGATTCCTGTAAAAAATAAGGCAAATACACCCATCAATCCCACATAGGCAAATCCTTCAAACTGAGGGGGATGATTGTAAAACATTCGCCAAAAACCTGCTAATGGTGCAACAGTAGTAAAAAACACACTTTTCAGTTCAGCATAGTAAACAAAGAAACCATAAGGAACTGTGTGCATATCCGTAGTTGAATCGGTTAATATTTGAAAAACCTTGAAGAAAATAATTGGGCTTAATGCACTAAAAATCAAAGCTCTAATCTGTCGCCAATTGACTTGTTTTTTAAAAGAATATTGTACAATATACACCAATACATACGCCAAGATGAACACGACTCCAATGAGAAGGTAATAAGCATGAATAAATGTGAAAAACAGCAGGACGGCTACCTGTAAAAATCCCCAACGATAAAGAAGAGTAGAGGAAGTTTGTCTAAGTAAAATATACCATATAGCAGGTACAAAAGTCAACATAGAAAGGGCAAAATGTCCCAAAATACGGTGGTATTGGGGAGATAAATGGGCTATTAACAAGGCTGCAATCATAGCATACCAAACAGGTAGGCGGTAATGTCGCATGATGAGAAATAAAAATAAAATACAGGGAATTACAGAAAAAATCATCATTGCGTTGACAACTCCAATAGTATAGTTTTCAATACTGAATAAAGATTCATTAATCCAATGCAAAGGAATGGCGAGTATTGGCATTGGGTCGGCATACATCAAATAACTATTATAAGGATAACCCATTCCGCTAAAAGTCAATCGTCCACCGTATTTGATATAATAAGCAGGAGCATAATAGTTTTTCATACCATCTCCATAAGGTGCAAATAAGTAGTCGTTGATATGCCAAATCACGTCTCCCCATATCAAAAAAGTGACTCCAAATGAAAAAAGGAGGAGAATGGTTATGGGATATTTTTCGAGTAGTTTCATAGGAGCAGGGTAAAAGCGTCTGATTCTAAGGGAATTTGTGGAATTATGAAAAATGGCTCAAAAAGAGAATCTAAAAGTAAGTCAAAATTGCGAAAAACACAAATGAACCCCTTACCTTCCATTTCTTCATATATCGAAAGAACATTAATAAAAAATTAGACCCAAAAACAGTAGCAAATCGTCCATCAATAGTTCCCTTTCACTCCTTATTTTTCCCCTTTCACTCCTTAATTATTCTCTTTCATTCTAAGGTGTTTATCTGTATTTTTTAAAATAAAAGTATAACAATTTGTTTTTTTGAATTGAAAAACAGAATTTTACAAAGATGTATTTTTGTAAAATATTCTAATATTAGGTTTTTTTCTGCTTTTGGTAGTCTCTTGTTATTATAGTATATTCGTAGTAAATCATTCATATACAACACAAAAAACTTTTATTATATGAAATTTCGTACAAATCCCCCCCCCGAATATATGTAAAATGTAATGTTTTTTTATTTTTTGTTACATTGATATTTTTTAACGCTGAATTAATTTTCAGCCAATCCACCAACTATACGCCTCTATACACCAATAGTACCTTCACTAAGACGATTAATACGGGCTTACCTGTAGGCACAATTGGAGCTAAATCAGATGTTGCAAATGGAGCAGCCAATTACACTGTTCCCATTGTTATTCCACCAGGTACCAATGGAGTCCAACCTAATTTAGCTATTTCCTACAATTCTTCTGGAGGCGATGGAATCTTAGGAAAGGGCTGGGGTTTATCTGGTCTATCTGTTATTTCTAGAATAACGCACAGTATATACTATGATGGGGAAACTGAACCAGTAGAACTATTAGGTACTGATCGTTTTGCTTTGGATGGACAAAGATTGATTAGCAAAACGGGAAACTATGGAAGTAATGGTGCCACGTATGGTGCCGAAATGGAGAATTTTGCTACTGTTACTTCTTATGGAAGTTATGGAAATGGTCCTTCTTGGTTCAAAGTAGAAACCAAGGATGGAGTAGTAATGGAGTATGGAAATTCGAGTGACTCAAAATTTACCAATAGCAGCAATTCTACGGTTATTTATTGGCGATTGAATAAAGTAATTTACAAGGATGGAAATTACATGCAATTCTCTTATTCTAATTACACTATAGCTGGGTCAAAAGAAAGTAGAATAAACCAAATTCTTTATACAGGTAATGCGGCTGCCAATTTACAACCTTACAATAGTATTAAC
>JBMYXW010000486.1:0-3444 GCA_049608825.1 Chitinophagales bacterium | reverse complement strand
TGCAGAAAAATCAAATTTTCGCCTATTCCTTCAAAGTTAGACCTCAAAAACAACATATAATTTGATATTTTGAACTTGGTGGAGAACTGCAGTGTTGTAAGCTTATTCGATATTAAAACAAAATCCATTATTTTTACAGAATAAACATAAGCTCAAACCACGAGACAACCAACTATGCGCTTCATAAAAGTATTCCTTACACTGATAATTTTCGCCTTGATTCTGATTGTAACAACCGCTACTTTCTTTGAAGAAAAAGTAGAAAATTTCTTGATTCAACAAATCAACAACAACCTCGCCACCGAACTCATCATCAAAGGAGATATTGGTTTTTCCTTTATCAGCGATTTTCCCTACGCTTCTTTGACACTCAACAAGGTGTCGATTAGAGAAAGCTTACCAAAAAGTAAACGAAACCTATTAGAAACCGAACAGATGGCGTTTCTATTGAATTGGGGAGATGTATTTGCGAACAGTTATCGAATCCAAAAAATGGTGATTCGAGACGGACACCTCAATATGCGAAGCCTTCAAGGTGGTCAAATTAATTACGACATCTTGAAGGAAGAAGACAGCATCAATACGACTCCAGAAGCTGCTGAGAAAGAAGATATGATGCTAAGTTTGCAAGAAACCGAACTCTACAACATTGCAGTACATTATGTCGACGAACCCCTCGAACAGGAGTTTACCTTTGCGATTCCCGATGGCACATTTGCAGGGGATTTTGGAGCGAATCACTATGCCATGAATGCAAGTGGAGATATCGAAAGCAAGCAATTCTATATTGGAGATACAGATTATTTGCCCAACAAAAAGGCAAAACTCAACCTCAAAATGGACATAGATTGGGAGAAAGAATTCTACACTTTTGAGAAAAGCAGCTTGGACATTGAAGGGAATGTATTTGAAATGGACGGAACGCTACAATTTTTCAAAGGCTACTCTGACTACGATTTAAAATTGAAGGGAGTCGATTTGGCATTGTCACAATTGCTGAACATGATGCCCAATGAATACAAAAGCAATTTGGAAGGAATCAGTAGCAAAGGTGAAATGCTTTTTGGTGCAAGCATCAAAGGTAAGTATTCACCTTATCAGCAACCACAAGTCAAGGTCAATTTTGAAGTGAAAAAAGGCAGTATTAACCACGAGCAATTGGATTACCCTCTCAAAAACATGCGTTTAAAAGGTACGTTTACCAATGGCAGTAGTCAAAACCAGCGTACTTCAGAACTGAACATCCAAAATGCAAGTTTTGAAATGGCAGGGGAACTGCTCGAAACCTACGCTAAAATCACCAATTTTGACAAGCCTAAAGTGAATGCAGCCTTCAATGGCTTGGTCTATCTCAAAGCCTTCAGACCGATGGCTGCCGAAGCAGGTTTGGAAAAACTGGGTGGCACACTTCAAGTCAAGGATTTAAAAATAAATGGTGATTTGGAGTCTTTCTACAACCATAGTAGCAACTATCCTTCCCTTCAAGGAGACCTAATAGCAAGTGAAATTGCCTTCAAATACAACAACAAATGGGTGGACGACATAAGTGGAAACATGCTGACCAACAATGGGAATTTGGAGCTAACAGACCTTCAAATCAACCTCAACAAAAGCGATATACAACTCAATGGAACACTCGAACGCTTTGCACCTCTGCTTTTTCAGAGTGCCATGAAAGACTCCATCGTATTGAACCATCCTGTCAAAGCAGATTTGGACATTACCTCGGATTTTATCAGCATGGATGAGTTGTTGGATTTTCGCACGATGGAAGAAACAGAAGTAGATTCAACACAGGTAGAAGATGCCGCTGTCTATATCAGCAGCGACCGCCAAGACTACATTGTAGGTCGAATTCGACCCAATATCAAAAAACTTCGCCGAGAAAATTTGACCATCGAAAACATTGAAGGAGCATTGACTTTCAATAATTCAGAGTTTATTATTGAACAGATTCTGATGGAAATGGCAAAAGGAAAAGTAGATTTGAGAGGTGATTTTTCGGTGAAGAAAAAAGAGGGCTTGATAGTCAAATTGGGCATGGATGCACAGGGAATTAATGTGCAACAAATGTTGACCGAAATGGATAGTTTTGGGCAGGATATGATGACTGCCGACAACCTCAAAGGAACACTTTCCTCCAAAATGCACCTCAAGGCTTACTTCAATAAACGATTGGAACTCGACATGCCGAAGTTGTTGATGGTCGCAGATATTGCGATAGACGATGGTGAATTGATTGATTTTGAGCCAATGATGTCCTTATCGAGTTTTGTGAAAGTATCCGAATTGGAGCGAGTGCGCTTTGCTCGGTTGGAAAACCAAATCCAGATAGCCCACCAAAAAATGCGGATTCCCACCATGTTTATCAATTCTAATGTCACCCGCATCACCTTTTCGGGATTGCATACCTTCGAGAATCGAATTTTGTACTATGTTAGAGTCAACCTATTGGACATTTTATTTGGAAAATTCAAAAAGAAAAACAAAGAAATCAAACCCGACAAAAACCCCAAAGGTGGTGTAAATCTACATTTGGTGATGCAAGGAGATGCCTTTGACCCAGATATCAAATACATGAAAAAGAAAGTGGTCAAAAAGCAATTTGAAAGGGATTCCAAACGCTCCAAAGCCGATATTGCCAAAGTCTTGGAGGAGGAGTTTGCCCTAGGGCGAGGCACTGTTCCTGCTTTTGCGCCCCGAACTTTTCAGTACGACGATTCGGATGTTGGGATTATTGAATGGTCTGATTTGCAGCAAATAGACCAGTAGGTTAGGAATATTGCTAATTTAATTTTAATTAAAATAATTTCTTAATTTGAGTTCACTCCGTAGGAGTAAAATATTTGTAGCAAATTATCCAGAAAGTAACGACCAACTCCATTAGGAGTTGAACATCAGAATATTTCTGCACTGCATTTGGGTTAAACTCCTAAAAAGTTTTGTAATTAGCTACTTTATTATTCTACAAATATATAAGTCCTACGGACTTGCAAAAAACGACACAATGAACAAATGGATATTTTGGATTTGCAGCTTGCTGTTTTCAAACGGTTTGTATGCACAGTTTCAAACGATATTTCAAGAAACGTATGGTGGTGCCAATACAAGTGATTTTGCAGAAGCAGTGATAGAAACTGCCGATGGGAATTTGGTTTTTGCAGGAACGACCGCCAATTTTGGAGCAGGTGGCTTTGACATGTACTTGGTCAAAACCGACCCCAACGGCAATGAAATCTGGTCTCAAGCCTATGGCACGGCAGCAAATGAAGTGGGAATAGGGGTACAAGAATTATCGGATGGCAGCTTAATTTGTATCGGAAATACCAATTTTTTGCCCAACAATCCTCAAATTTTTGCAGTAAAAACCGATGCAGGGGGCAACGAGCTTTGGGCAACAGCCGTGGGGGATTTGAATACGAGTGCAACGGATGTGAGCTATGC
>JBMYXW010000485.1:0-3449 GCA_049608825.1 Chitinophagales bacterium | reverse complement strand
AAGTTCCGAATTTGGGATAAAGACTTTTGTAGTTTATTTAATCTTAATTGAGCATCTTTAAACTAAAACTACAAAAGTCTAAATCGGGATTTATTTTTTGATTAAAGCAGGATAACCTCCGCCTTGTTTGCCACAAAAACAATGACATACGCCTTCAAATCTTTCAAATGCTTGATTTTGTCGTCTTTCAAATATTCTTTGAGTTGGGCAATAGCAGTTTTTTTAGTCGTTTCCAACTGACCTGCGTCTTTCTTTTTTAGGTATTTCAATTCAAAAATAAACTGATAAGGAATTTCTTCTTCAAAAGGCGGACGGCTCGTCAGCAACAAATCTATTCTGCCTTTGTCCTTATTTTTGTTCTTTTTAGAAACCTCCAATTCACTATAAATGTGGTAAACACCTGTGGCATAAAACCATGAAACAAATATGGACTTGATGTGGGTTTCATTGAAGGCAGCACGGTCGTTGTAGATGGATAATTGAGTCAAGGTAGATTCGGTCAGTTCTATCAGTGGCTTTATGTTATTGTGCAAAGCCAATTCTGTCACTTGTTCCTGAATGTCAACACTATAGGTATCTATTTTAGCTCTGTTTAAGACGACTTGGCTAAAGTATTGGTAGTACAATTGGCGAATCACAAAGTTGGGAATCGCAAAAATCAAACGAGTGGCAATGCTTCCTTTGATGGTCAGAAAACCTAAATAATACAAAAGACTTACAAAATTGTGTTGCCTCCAGCTTACTTCAAAGTTGAATTTAATCGTAAGAGATGCAGTTATTTCTCCTTTTTTTAGTATCAATTCGAGTGTTTCAAGATTTTCTTTCTCCTTGTGTCCGATGCGAAATAGAGAGCGAACCTTATGATAGTCAGAAGCTACACTTGTAGCTAAAAGTTGTTCAGGATATTTATTTTGTGTTAAATAGTTTTTTATAAAAAATAGAACCATTTCAGAATTGTAGATAGGTTTTTTAGCATCTTTATTAAAAAGATACCCATCATACCAATCTTTCAAATCTTTTCTCGTCTCCTCCAATAATTTTCCTTCTATACCTACATCCTCCAAAAACTGCCTTACCTCTTCATCTGTAAAGCCCATCATTTCGCAAAACTCCAACTCCGTACTAATATCTGTTGCATTGCTGAAACCGCTTGTCAAACTGTCGAAAGTAATGGGAGTAACGCCTGTTATAAAAGTTCGGTCTATAATACCTCGACCTGCACCAATTTTCAAGGTTTCATAAAATTTCCGCACCCATCCATTTCGACCTACTACTTCCTTGAATTCTTCAAAATGATATGCCACCATTTCATTCGTAAACTGGTCGTATTCATCAATCAGAACATAGACTTTGTGTCCTTGTCCTTCATGTTTTACCCAGTTCCACAACTGTTTCATGATATTTTCGGGTGTGGAAATTTTGGATAGTGTATCTAAGTTTTTAGGGTTGAAAAAATCATTGTATGTTCTTAAAAAATCCTCCACTCCAAATCGCACACTTTCCAAAAAATCTTTTTGCGTTTCTTTGTTGGTTTTTGTATTGATTCCTGAAAAATCAAGATTCAGTACAAAGTAGCTATTTCTCAACGCAGTAGGGTTTTTCCCTACATAATAATTGCCAAAAATGTGTTCAAATTTGTCTTGGTGTTCTAAACCATAGTAATGATGTAATACAGATAAAAATAGGCTTTTTCCGAAACGGCGAGGACGCAAAAAGAATAGGTGTTTATCACTCAATTCCTCCAATTTTTCGAGATAATTGGTTCTGTCAATATAGTAATAATTTTGATTGACCAAATCAGCAATCGTACCCACAGTACCATAAGGGATTTTTTTCATTTTGGTTTTAGTATTTATTTTGATTAGGAAAGTTACAAATTTTCCCTGTGAAAATAAACTTTCTTCCCTTCAATGACTGTATAAGGCGGCTCAAAAGGAGGGAAATAGGTCGCTCGAATATGGCGTTCAATTTTATCGGCAGACCATTGAAGGTCAATTTGTTTGATGTCATTGATTTCCTTGCGAAAGTGGTAGCTTGTGCCTCGTTCTGTAATGAGTTCACTTTGAAGAATGGGTGTGTATTTTCCCTCCAAAATATCGGCGATACTTTCGGCAAACAATTGTCGAGAAGCCGTCAATGTGAGTTGATAAAGGTCTTGCACCCAGCAACCTTTTGGAATAGAAAAACGTTTTTCTGCAAGGATGGCACCGCTATCAATACCAACTTCGAGTTGGTGAAGCGTTGTGCCAAAGATTTCGGCTTCGTCCAATATAGCAAAGGAAAATTGATTGCAGCCTCGGTATTCGGGCAAAGGTGCCATGTGGAGATTGACGGCTAATTGGCGAGCTTTGGCAATGTGCTTGGCTTTTAATATCTTGTGGTATTGAATGGATAAAATAAAATCACATTCGGGTAAATCATCTAAGCTTTGCAGGATGGGAATGTGGTATTTCTCTGCAATAAGTTGAATATTTGATTTTTGGTGAGCTTTTGAAGCATTGCCGATGCCTACTGCAATAACTTCAATGTCCAATTCTTTGGAGTGGTCTTGAAGGTATTGAAGACAGTAACAACCTACAGCTTTTGCACCAAGAAAGACGATGGATTTCATTTGAAGTAATTTTGAATGAACGAATTTTGAATTTTGAATAAAAAAATAACATGAATAAAATAATTACAAACTCTTTATACACCTTTTTATTCTTTACATTTCTTTGCAGTTCATTCACTGCAAACGCCCAAATTGGAGGTGAAAATGTCTATGAGTTTCTCGACCTTTCACCCTCTGCAAGAATAACCGCTTTGGGCGGACTACAAATTGCGGCAATGGACGATGATGTGAGTCTTGCAGCCCAAAATCCATCACTTTACAATCCCGAAATGAATACGCATTTGTCACTGAATACAGTTGCTTATGTGGCGGGTATCAATCATGGCTATTTTGGTTTTGCCAAAGATATAGACAGTTTGGCAACTTTCGGTATTGGCGTGCAGTATATTTCTTATGGCGACTTTGTGGGGGCTGACCCAACGGGTTTTGTGACAGGCAGTTTTAGTGCGAGTGAATATGCGTTCAATATTGGAGGAGCAAAGCAGTTTGGGAAGTTTTCGTATGGAATGAACCTAAAGATGATTTTTTCCAACCTTGAAGTATATAGTTCTACGGGTTTGGCTTTGGATATGGGCTTGACCTACTTCAATGAAGAATCTATGTTCAGTGCGGCTTTGGTGGTCAAAAACATGGGAACTCAGCTTTCTACCTACAATGGTACAAAAGAGGATTTACCTTTTGACGTGCAATTGGGCGTATCACAAAGACTGAAACACCTTCCGTTTAGATTTGGCATCACTGCCCATCACCTCCAAAAATGGGATATTCGCTACAATGACCCCAACCTTCAAAGTGGTTCTATTTTTGACGATGGCAGCGACTCCAATAAGAGCCATTT
>JBMYXW010000484.1:0-3456 GCA_049608825.1 Chitinophagales bacterium | reverse complement strand
GGCGGTATTTCGAGCTTACAATATTTGGTTTCGGCAGCTTGGACGAGCCTAAAAACCCACCTCAGTCTTGAAGAATTTATACCACTTGTCACCGAAAATCCTGCAAAATATTTAGGGATTGAAGAACAGAAAGGTTATCTAAAAAAAGGCATGGATGCGGATTTTACTATTTGGTCGCCCGAAGAAAATTTTGAAGTAACCAAAGCAGGCAATCACCACAAACACAAAATTAGTCCTTATATTGGAGAACATTTGTTCGGAAAAATAAAGGCTACCTTTGTGAATGGGGCACTCGTTTTTAATCAAGAAACCTTAAATAGAAAAGCTGGGAAATGGATACTAAAAAAACAGTAAATACTTCAATAGAGAAACCCGACTTTACAAAATACATGGATTTTGCGCTCGCCAAAATGGGCGGTAAAGTCTTGTATGCCACTGATGATTTTTTTGCAGAAAAAGAAAACCTAATCAAACAAAAAGAAGCTGTCTTTATTGCCGACAAATATACGGATAGAGGCAAATGGATGGATGGTTGGGAATCAAGAAGAAAAAGAACTTCTGGTCACGACTGGGCAATTGTCCAACTTGCCACTCCCATCAGAATCAGAGGTTTCAATGTTGATACTGCCCATTTTTTAGGCAATCACCCACCTTTTGCATCCATCGAAGCCATTCATTTAGCAGCGGACGAAGTTCCTGAAGACTGGACAAAGGCTGAATTGGATTGGACAGAAATTCTCCCCAAATCACCCCTTGCGCCAGGCAGTTATAATTATTACACCTCCTCGAATCGCATAAAACCTTATACGCATTTAAAATTGCACATTTATCCAGATGGTGGCGTGGCTCGGTTGAGGGTTTATGGTGAGGTTCGCAAAGATTGGTCACGACACCCTGCCGATGAATTGGTCGATTTGGCATCTGCCATTGAAGGAGGGAAATCCATCCGATGCAACGATATGTTTTTCAGTCATATCGACAATCTTTTGATGCCCAACAGAGGGGCTAATATGGGTGATGGTTGGGAAACCAAACGAAACCGAACGCCCAATAATAGAGATTGGGTAATTGTACGATTGGCTCATGCTGGTTCTATCGAAAAAATCAATGTAGATACCTGTCATTTCAAAGGAAACTATCCAGATACTTGTTCTATTGAGGCTTGTTATGTCGAAAATGAGGAGAACATTATGGATGACGATGTAGAATGGAAAACACTCCTTCCCAAACAAAAATTGAGTGCAGATAAAGAACACTGGTTTGAGGAGGAGGTGCAGACCAATGATCGCATCACACACGTTCGCCTCAATATTTTTCCAGATGGAGGGGTTAGTAGATTGAGGTTGTTTGGGAAGATTAGATAGTAAAATCAAACCTCACAAATCATGTACTCATACATCTTAAATCCATCAAAAGTGTGTGTACTATATCTCACTTTACTTGCTTATAACGGGTGGATTTGAGATGTACGATAGACGAAGTTTGATTTATGATAGTTAAAAAACCTATATCAAAACCAATATTACTGATAAGATTCTAAAATGAGTTATTCCCTACTATTCATTTCCCTATTTGCCTTGTGTTTGGTCGTTGGACTGGCGGTTATCTATGCAATAACCAAACTGTCTAAGTCGATTCACGATGTTGAAAAAGATTTACAGGACTCCAATACTCCAACAACGGTCAAGCAAGAAGCAAAAATTGAAAATTTGGTAGATGTAGCAGGTGGCTATAAATATGCAGGGCTTATTGCAGCTGTTATCTTGGTATTTTTTGGAATTTACCTAACTGTTCAAGGAACGCCTTATGAAGGGCATTTTAGAGAATGGTTGAATCTTACTGTTCGACTGATACATATTACTTTTGGCATTGCTTGGATTGGAGCTTCTTTTTACTTTGTTTTTTTAGAAAACTCTTTGAACAGGACAAAAGGACTTCGAGACGAATTGGCGGGTAATCTGTGGGCGGTTCATGGAGGCGGATTTTACTATTTAGAAAAATACAAACTCGCTCCCAAAACGATTCCAAAAGAACTGCATTGGTTCAAATACGAAGCCTATTTCACTTGGATATCAGGTATGTCTCTCCTCTCGGTGGTCTATTACTTCAATGCCAAAGGCTTTTTGATTGACCCCACAGTTATGGATATCAGTCCGATTACAGCCGTTTCATTGGGCGTGGGTTCTCTTATTGCAGGTTGGGTGATCTATGCTTATTTAAGTGAATCTGCTCTTTCCCAAAATGTGCCTTTGTTTGCAGCAGCTGGTTTGGTCATTCTTACAGGATTTGCGTACTTTTATTGCAGCATATTCAGTGCCAGGGCTGCATTTATCCATTTTGGAGCTTTGTTGGGCACGATGATGGTGGGCAATGTATTTTTTGTCATTATTCCTGCCCAAAAAGAAATGGTGAGGTGCGCCAAAGAAGGTATTCCGCTCGACCCCTCATTGGGTAAGAATGCTGGATGGCGTTCTTTGCACAATAATTACTTCACCCTTCCTGTGCTGTTCACCATGATTAGTAATCACTTCCCCAGCACTTTTGGGGCGGAGAACAATTGGGTGGTTTTGATTGCCATTTCGATTGGTACGGCAGGCATCAAACATTACCTCAATCTGATTGAACAAGAAAAATCTTCGACTTGGGTATTGCCAATTTCTGTATTCATTTTGCTGATGACCGCTTTTATCACTGCGCCAACAATATCTACTGAAGAATGTGAGGAGGTGAGTTTTGCAGAGGTTTATCCTATTATTGAGGCACGCTGTATTTCTTGTCATTCTTCTCAACCAACGGATGATGTTTGGACTTCTGCGCCCAATGGGGTGATGTACGATACACCGCAACAGGTGGCAGCTAAGGCGGATTTGATTATGCAAAGGGTGGTTGTCACCAAAAATATGCCTCAAAATAATAAAACAGGGATGCTTCCAGCAGAACGAAATTTGATTAGATGCTGGATTAATCAAGGAGCTTTAACGGAGTAATCATTTGGTGACTGGTACTACAAAAATCTAAGTACTTTCACTAAAACCTCACTGAGTCAAATTTTATATCTGTTAATGAAGAATAAATTGTATCTTTATGTATCTTTTTAAATTATTCCGAATATGACACAACAAAAACAAAAGACACCTATCTGGATGTATTTAATGATTCCGATATTAATCATTGGAGGCTTTAGATATTACAATGATTTGCAGGTTCAAGATGACATTTTTAAAAACCCTAAAGCTGGAGACTACTATGTGTTTTATAACATACTGAAAGACATAGAAGGAGCAGGGATTTCACAGGTATTGAAGGTGAAGGAAGTAAAAGGAGGTGTGGTGGTTTTTTATATTCCACAAAAGGAATTGGAGTATGGCTATGATGGTACGCAGGAGGAAAAAGATTTGATTGTTGCAGAAGATATAGCAGGGGGCATGTTCTCAGATGCTGTGATGGAAATTGAAA
>JBMYXW010000483.1:0-3462 GCA_049608825.1 Chitinophagales bacterium | reverse complement strand
GCTCGAAGCCGTACAATAACTCACACATTCTGTGGCGAAAAAACTGGGTGGACTAAACTCACTTTGACCATTTTCGCAAATCGAAGCCACTCTGTATTCATAAATAAAACAAGGCTGCAAATCTTCCAAAACCACATAACGATTGTTTACCACTACCTCTGTCCATAGACCTTGATTCGATATTCGATAGGCAAATGTGTATTCAGTTGAGCTTCCAGAATCCAACCAATAAAGGGTTGCACTGCGGTTTTTGATTTCTACTGCCTCCAAATCTGTTGGAGAAATGGAACAGATATCATCTTTGGTTTTGAAGGAAAAAGCTGGGCTAAAGGCCGTTGAAAAAGTTCCACATTGCGCTCGAACTTCAAACTCGTAATTGGTATCAGGCTTCAAATTGAACAACTCTACTTTGTTTTCAGAAGCGTCTATAAATTCCCAAGTTCCAAATAATTGCATCCGATAACGAACTTGAAAGGAATTATTTTGGTTGGAATCGTTCCAACTCAACTGAGCGTATTCACTTCCTACAACATCGGTTTTCAAACCAAAAGGTACGTCACAACGAATATCAATTGCAAAACTCTGAATATCAGAAAAATAACTATTGTTTTGGACACTGGGAGCATTGTCAGCACATTGGCTTCTCACCTTGTAGTGATAAGTGCTTCCCTGCTCCAAATTGCTGAGGTAAGCCGTTGTACTACCTACGACTATAGATTTCCATTCACTGCCTTCTGTGGGTAAAATTTGCTTGTATTCCAATTCGTATAAATCGGCATCTTCTGCTACTTCCCAATTGATAATCACCAAATTGGTAGAAGGATTGTAGGTATGACTGAAGTTTTTTGGCGCATTGCAGAGCGTTTCAGTGGAAAAAACGGCTGAACGACTGAAATTCCCTTGTTGACTTCCACATATTCCTGCACCTTGGACCTCATAGACTGTACCTGATTTCAAGCCATTGAAGGTATGTTCCTCCAAATTAGTCGTGCCTCCATCTGTCCATTGAGTCACATTTTTAGCTCGGTATTTGAAGTTGACAAAATTGGATTCAGGTGCAGGTGTAAAGGCTATTGTTGCTTTGTCTATTGAAGTAGAAACGACTTCAATTTGACTTGGGGCAGGACATTCTGCTGTTGTTTTAAAGGTGAGTAAGCTTCCATATTCACTATTTCCACTGATGCCATTCACGCATTTGCTGCGTACAGCCGCTTCATAAACCGTTTCGGGAATTAAGTTGCGAACTTCTGTGCTGTCTTTTTTGCCAAATGCCAAACTCCAATTGTTGCTGCCCAATTTTCGATAACGAACCGTATAATTTTCAGAAGCCCCTGCTTGTTCCCAACGTAAGAGAGCAGAATTGCTTTGGATGGTTTCGACACGTTGTTGAAGGGGTGAATGACAGGCGGGCAGGCTCAATGTTTGAAAAAACTGAGGATTGCTGAAAAGACTGGTTCCGCCATCCGCACAGATGCTCTGCAATTGCATTTCATAAGTCGTTGAAGGCTGTAACCCTGTCACTATTTTTTCTCCTCCCGTTTCAATCGTTACAACTGTCCAATCTTCTGTATCGACGGGTTTGAACCAAACATTGTAGGCAAATACATTCGATTTTCCACTCCAATTCAAGGTTGCCCTATCCGCCATTGTGACTTCAATAGACAAATTGGAGGGTGCATCGCACAAGGCTTGGGTTTTGTTGTCGATAGAAATATTGTCGAGAAACAAGTTGTTGCCGTTTCGGTTGATGGCTTCAAAATACAATTGCGTTTTTGCTCCTGCAAACTGCGATAAATCCACGATTTCGGTGCGCCAATCATTGCAGTCTTTCGGATGCCAATCTTGCGTTTGATAAGCATTTGAAGTCGCCAATTCAAGCCCTCTCTTTTCATAGATCTTCAAATAACTTTCTCCGCAATCTTTGGAAGCAAAAACTCGAAGTGTTTCTGCAAAACCCACACTGTAAGCAACGTATGCCACGTCAAAACGCAATTCTGCTGCCGCAAGGTTTTCGAGGTTTACATGCAATTGGAGCAAATCGCTTTCCTCCAATTGATTGGCATAAGAATGACTGTTCAAAGCCAAGCTTTGACGCTCATTTGCATCACAGTTTTGTGCCGCTTGGGTTTGCCAACTTTGAAGTCCATCGGGATTGTGAATGCTCCAATGAGCACCTAAATTTTCTCCTTCAAAATCATCAAAGAATGGCAACTGCTGCAAAAGCATATTGAAGAAATCGGCTTCGGCTGTATTATTATCGGCATTTTCGTCCTCAACACTATTTGGATAAGTCGTGTAAGCTCGAATGGTTTGGATATTCTCCGTAATAGAAAGTGTCTTCGGCAATGCGACTGCTACAGATTGATTCTCAGACAACGTTCCTTGCCAAAAATAAACCTGTGTATTTCCTCCATTGACTTGGTAGTGAATGTTTACACTCGTTAGTGGTTTGTCCGAAAAATTGCTTAGTTCTACTTCCAAAACAACATAGTTTTTGCAGGTGAAACCATTGGGTGTAAGAATTTTGCTAATGCCTGCATCAGCGGTATCATCGGGAGGGGTGATGATGATTACTTCACTACATTTTGCAGATTCCAACAAACTTTTTCGGGTAGTTGTCAGTGAAATTCTCATTCTGTCTTTTTGCCCTTCCGTAAAACTGTCCAAACAGTCTTTGTAGTTGTAGTCCATGTAATTGTTGGAGAAGTCGTTTTGGTCGCCCAAACCGCCAAATTGTTGTGGACGAAAGGGGTTGCGACTGTGGGTATCATCGCTATCGGAGGTGCAACTATTTTCGTGCTCGCCCTTGCTACAATCCACACCAGACGTACTGTTTTCGGGAGGTGTGTCGCATACAAAATCACCATCCATCAAGCAGTTGTCGTTTTTGCAGCCTTCGTGAAAGGTATGTTGAAGGTTTAGATAATGTCCTACTTCATGTACCAATACTTTTGAACCATCTACTGTACTACCAAATCGACCTGCTTCAATTACTACTCCATCACGTGCGCTTCCATGCACTTGTGCAGTGTAAGAATAACCCACGACTCCACAAGGGTTGTCGGGAATACTGGGGCTGCAAATTTCATCCACTACCCAAATGTTTAGATAGTCGTGACTATTCCAACGAATCGTTTGTGACTTAAATTCGGGTTCTTCTGTTCCCATGTCAATTTCGGAAAACTCTATGGTAGGAAATCGATTGATGCCTGTTGTTGCAGCATTGACTTCGTTTTTGGATGCCAAACAAAACTCAATTTCGGTACTGACTCCATGATTGGTTTGATAGTCATTGCGATTTTGCAAGGCTTCATTGAGGTGAGCAATTGCTTGGTGTACTTGACTTTCTGCAATGTTGCTACCTTCGCCTATTGATAGACTGGGGTGGTGTAAAATATGGACGACCACAGGGATAGTCCATGTTTCATCGTCCAGTTTTTGATTTGCTTTATCGGATTGAAG
>JBMYXW010000482.1:0-3463 GCA_049608825.1 Chitinophagales bacterium | reverse complement strand
TAAATCTCCGCTAATTGTTGGCATTACAGAAGCATTTTCACTCACTACAACTGAATTTGTGCCTGTGCAATTTGAAGCATTGGAAACTGTGACGGTGTAATTTCCTGCTGTAATGGTGATGGTTTGGGTACTTTGTCCGCTTGACCAAGCATACATATTGAAGCCCAAACCTGCATCCAAAACCGTATTTTCATTAGGACAAACAGATAAATCTCCGCTAATTGTAGGCATTGCAGAAGCATTCTCACTCACTGCAACCGAATTTGTTCCTGTACAATTTGAAGTATTGGAAACGGTGACGGTGTAATCGCCTGCTATTGCAATAATCGTTTGGCTGCTTTCTCCGCTTGACCAAACATAGCTATTGAAGCCTGAACCTGCGTCTAATACGGTATTGTCGTTTTCGCAATAAGTGAGTGTGCCGTTTATTGTTGGAATTGGAGCAGCATTTGCGCTGACTTCAACGGAGGCAGAATTGGTGCAATCAGTTCCATTGGAAACCGTGACGGTGTAAGTACCTGCTATTGCAGGGATGGTTTGAGTTGTCGAGCCATTTGACCATTTGTAAGTGCCAAAATTGGAATTGACGGTCAAAAGGGTAGTTTCATTAGCGCAAATCAATAGGTCTCCGCTAATGGTGGGTAAAGGTTGAACTGCTGTTTCGATAAACATTGCATCGGTAGCCGTACATCCACCTGCATTTGTGACAGTGACTATATAGTTCTGGGTCGTTCCTGCAAATATACTCTGTGTGCTTGCTCCTGTCGACCAAGTATAGGTAGTAAAACCATCGTTTGCAGTCAATATAGCTGTACCACAGTTTTGAAAATTTGCCTCAATAATGGCTGTCGGAAGCGGAATATTGCTTACTTCAACGCTGTAAGTGATATTGTTGTTGTTGGTATCTGTTATCGTAACGGTATAAGTGCCTGGGCTTGTTGCGTCAATGGTTTGAGTCATTGCCGTATTCGACCAAGCATAAGCAGTGAAGCCTTTTCCTGCATCCAAAATTATGGGATTTGTGCAGTAATCTACTTCAAGGGAAGGCTGTGGACCAATGAAAAAATTGTCGAAGGCAAAGCCATCAGCAGTAGAAGTTTCCTGTCCAAAAAAGTTGGCTTCTTCAAATAAGAACCTAAATCGAACACTGGATTCGCCAATAAAATTGGAAGGTATGGAATGATAGGCAAAAACCCATTCACCACTACCAGAAGCATTTTCACCTGCCCAAACGTCATTAGTAACACCAAATGCACTTAATTGGTCATTGTACCAATTCACAGGCTCATTGAGTGCGCCAATAGTTGTCCAAGTGTCGCCATTGTCAGTACTTGCTTGAAGAATCGTACCTGTCGTACCGCCATCACTTTCCCACCATATATCTGCCCCTACATAATAATCATTTGGAATAGAAGTAAAGTCAAAACAAGGACTCGTTACAGAAGATGATTCATTTTTATTGTATTCTCCTGTTAAGCCTCCTGTTGTCCAAGCATTTGCGCCCGAAGAAGCTCCTTTGATTCTAAATTTGTTAGGCGTACCAAAAGCCCATGAATTGTTAAAACCACCAGATTTCCAATTGGCTTCTCCTGCTTCAAAATCTTGGTAATGAGGGAAGGTGGTTATCGTTTCTAGGTTTTCGATGCTTTCATTTAATCCATTGTTGCAAGTAATTGCATCTCCAGGATTGGCAGAGACGGTAACTGTGTGTATGCCATAAGTTGAAAAATCTCCTTTAGCTGTAAAAATATGAGTACCAACACTTCCTGCTGCAATAGGTCCAGTAAAGGTTTCGCAAACAGGTGCATTGCTGTCTATTTCGAAGCAAACTTGAAAACCCCCGACAGGAGATGCGGAATCGTTGAAAAATGCTACTTCAATGGTTTCGGCATCAGATAAATCACAACCATTTTCTGGTTGAGCAATGCCAATTACCAATACATCACCCAAAGGTTCTTCGGAAAGGGCGAATAAATCTATTCCTATACCCTCCCTTGTCTCAAAACCACTTGTTTCTAATACAAAGCGCAAATAAACCGTGTTCTCTCCCGCCAGCCCCGTTAAGGTGTTGGAGGCAGTTAACCAATTAACATTCCCTGACCATCCACCATTAAAGGTATTATTGTACCAGTTATTAGCACTTCCTGTATCTGTAGCCTTGGACCAACTGACTCCGTCAGTGGAAACTTCTAAATAAGCTAGGTCAGAGGAAAATTCTATTTCACGAATCAACTGGAAGCTAATAACAGGGTCATTCGAGAAACCTGATAAGTCAAAAACAGGCGATTCTAAATACGAGAGTTCATTGTTGTTGTAAGAGCCAGTCAAATTTGTTACCCAAGCATTGCCGCCACAAGTTTCGTTTTCGTCAATAAAGTCATTGTTTGGAGTACCCCATTCCCAGCTATTATTGGTTCCTGATGTTGTCCAACTGCCATCGTCACTATCGAAATCTTCAAGGTAGGGAAAGGTGGTGATTTGGGCAGATAGGCTTAAATGGAAAAGTAAAAATAGGTAAAGTAAATACTTCATTATGCTTAGAGTTAAAATTAAAATAAAAGAGACTGGGGTGATATTTGGTAAAGGTATTGGTTGTAAGATAAACAAATGAGTCAATCTTGGGCAAATTCAAATTCAAAACTCAAATGCAAATTCAAACAATACTTTGTAAGCGAACGATTTAAATTTCAAGAATACCTAAATATTTTAGTTTACCTTACTAACATTTCGGACAATCAACTACACAAAAGCGACATGTCGTTTTTATACCATGGTCAAACACTTTGTCAGAACATTCGTATCAAAAAAGCAAAAAGGTTACCCTTTGTGGCCAAAAGACTTCAATATTTGTCCGAAAAATGGATTTATTATGTCTGCTTTCAATCAAAAACAAGGTCATGGAGTCCTTTTTAAAAGGCAAGTGTCTAAAAAAAACCATATTATCCAAAAAAGCCGTATTTTTCGGACTCAAAAATTAAATATCCCGACCCACACTTTCAAGGCAAACTACTTGAATTCTTTGAGAATTTGGTTGGTACTAGTGGTCAATGGCTTTATTGTTGAATTGCTATATTGCTTGGTCATCAACACTTTTACCTTACAAAAAGGTATCAAGCATTTATTAACTGAATCACTAGTGTTCAGTCAAGTTTGAAATAATGGGCTGCCAATCTAATCGCCAATTTTAATTGGATGATTCCAAAGTTCCCAAATAAATTTGGGGCTTACACTACTCATCAATTCAATGTTGACATAGCACTAGTACAGCAAAGGTTAAATTTTCATCTCGTAGAGAACTCATAAGTCCATTAGGACTTGAATATTTGTAGAAAAATGGTAGAAAGATTTTACAGAACTCCATCGGAGTTCAACCCAAATTCAATATGTAAATACGATTGTGGTTCAACTCCTAACGGAGTTGTATATATCTCCATTTTTATTTTCTACAAATATTTGACTCCCA
>JBMYXW010000481.1:0-3475 GCA_049608825.1 Chitinophagales bacterium | reverse complement strand
ATACTTCCAAATTCACCTTTTTCAGTTATGATATTTCAAATATTGTTATTTGCCATTTTAATAGGAATAGTTATTATTCTCTCATTATTGCTTCGTCCAGTTAACATGGAGACCTACAACTTAGCGGTTATAGGTGTTGTTTTAGACAATGATTCTCAACCCATTGATCATGCTCAAGTATTTCTTGAAGACTTGAGCAATGGAGGTCAGTTGAAAGCATTCACACGACAAAATGGAGGATTTTGGTTTAGGCTCAGGCCCAATATAAACTACCGTTTGTTGTTGTTGGATGCGAATCAAGAAATCATTGATGAAACAAATTTAACTACACTCAATGTAGAGTCAAATATTTTTGATGTGACATTGAGATCTTCACAAAGCACTAAATTATCTTACGTTCTTGCTCATTAATCAATGTTGAATGAGTAAATTTTGAATGGATAAGAATTGTTTGAATTTGCCTAACTGCTCCTTTTGAGCGTCATTTTCCTTACAAGGCGACTATTCTTATTCAAAAAAAATCATTGTGATGTGATAAATGCTTATTTTTAAGCCCATATAAAATATCCATCATAAATGAGAAACTTTACACTGTGCTTTTTAGCCATTTTTCTGTGCTTTTATTCTTATGCACAAACCAACCAGCAACTGGCTAAAACAGCTACGCCTCTTTCCGATGTAGAACGCATCACACTTCCCAAAGTCAACAACAAATTCTTGAAGAAAAAAGAGTTGGCAGCAAGAGCTGTTACCAAATCAAGAGCCATTCAATTTGCCGAGCCAATTGAAGTAAGTATTACTCCCCAAACACATGGTACGTGGGAAAATCTCAAAAAAGGAGATGCTGTATGGCGATTGAAGCTACATTCTGCCAATGCCTTGTCGCTCAATTTGGGCTTTCACCAATTCTTTCTACCCAAAAACAGTCGATTTTTTGTTTATACACCTGATTACAAAAAAGTATTGGGTCCTTTCACTGCAAGTGACAACGATTTGCACAAACAATTGTGGACTCCTATCATTGAAGGAGACGAAGTAGTATTGGAGCTGCAAATTGCTCCTGAAAATATATCTGAATTGGCATTGGAGTTGGGAACTGTAAACCACGATTTCATGGGTTTTGGTCAAAAACTACTTTCTGGTTCTTGCAATCTGGATGTGATTTGTAGCGCACCTGATGGTTTTCCAAGAGTAGATGAACATCGAGACATCATTCGTTCGGCTGCAGTTTACTCCATTGGCGGAAGTTTGGCTTGTTCAGGTGCATTGATCAACAATGCTCGAAACGATTGTACGCCTTATTTTTTGACAGCCGATCACTGTGGCGTTCGAAGCAACAATGCTGCTTCAGTAGTGGTTTATTGGAATTTTGAAAATAGCGTTTGTCGGCAGCCCAATTCGCCTGAAAGTGGAGGGGCAGGTGATGGTTCTTTGGCTGACTTCAATACAGGAAGTGACCTCAAAGCAACTTATCAACCGACTGATTTCACCTTAATAGAATTAGATGATCCTGTATCAGAAACTGCTGAAGCGTTTTTTGCAGGTTGGAACAAAGAAGCCGATCTTCCCGATGGAGCAATAGGCATACACCATCCAAATACAGACGAAAAACGGATAAGTTTTGAAAACGATCCTTGTACTTTGGGGAATTTTGGAGGAACGACTCCCGAAACACATGTAGTAGTAAATGACTGGGATACAGGAACAACCGAACCAGGCTCATCTGGATCTCCTTTGTTCAATTTGCAGGGACAAATCATTGGACAATTGTCTGGGGGTGGAGCAGCTTGCGGCAATGACTTGTCTGATGAATATGGATGGATTCATAAGTCCTGGGAAGGTGGAGGTTCGCCTCAAACTCGCTTGAAAGACTGGCTGGATCCTGATGGAGTAGGCATTGCAGGAGTTGGAGGAAAAGATTGCAGCTATGGACTGAGTTTGACAGAAAGTTTTGCGGAAGTCTGCAATCAGAATTTGGACAGTTTTACTTTTGACCTAACGATTACCGACAATTTTGTAGGAAATGTAGGTGTGTTTACGGGAGACATTCCCACAGGTTTGAATTTGGAATACAGTGCAAACCCTATTTCAACAGGGGGAACAATGACGGTTACTATTACGAATTTATCTGGCTTGACGACGGGTACTTATAGTATAGAGTTTTTTGCTTCAGATGGATTTGATACTGGAAGCACCATCTTCAATATTGCCATCGTTGAAGACATACCTACTACGCCAGCCTTGTCGAATCCACCAAATGAAGAAACAGATGTTACAACCAATCCTATCTATGAATGGCAAATGATTGAAGATGCTCTTTACAGTATTGAAGTAGCATTGGATGAAAACTTTGAAAACTTGATAATTGATACAGATAATTTGGTGAATGAAAATTTTACAGGGATTAGTTTAGAGCCTGTAACAACTTATTATTGGCACACCAAAGCAAGAAATGTGTGTGGAGATGGTGAATGGTCAGAAACTTTCCGTTTTACGACCGCCGATATTCGCTGTACACTCCCCCAAGCGAACGACTTGCCTATTGAAATCCCCAATTTCCCTGCGGGTACGATTACTTCCTCTTTGGAAATCGACCAGTTGGGTGTTATTTCGGATATTGACGTAGTAGGACTTAGAGGCACACATTCTTTTGTAGGAGATTTGGAATTTACCTTGATAAGCCCTGCTGGAACGGAAGTGGTTTTGATTGCAGGTCAATGCGGAGGAAATGCCAATTTTGATGTTGGATTTAATGATGACGCAGCGACTGTACCGCCTTGTCCTTATGCCGATGGAAATATTTATCGCCCTGTTCAGGCTTTGGCTGCCTTCAATGGTGAAAGCCCTCTTGGAATTTGGACTTTGAGAGTGAGAGATACCTTCAATGGAGATGGAGGAAGCTTAGATAACTGGGGACTTCAAATCTGTGTTGCGCCTGATTTTGCATTGTTGGCTTCCGAGAGCATTACGGCTTGTGTCAATCAAGCTCTCGAAATTCCGATACGAATAGGAGATGCGTTTGAAGACAGTGGTGTGACGATGGGTATCAATGGATTACCCGATGATGCAGTTGTCACATATAGTGAAACGCCTGCTATTCCAGGAAGTACTGTTATCGCAACGGTTAGCAACATAACAGCTATTGGAGTGTATCCTTTGACGGTTTCGGCTTCTGATGGATTACACAATAGTTTCACACAAATCAACCTAATAGTAGTGCCTCCTATTGCAGCTTCTCCCACACCTAATTTACCCGAAAATGAAAGTGTGCTTGATGGTTTAGTTGCAACAATGAACTGGGGAATTTTGGGCGGAATCACAGGTTATCATGTTGAGATAGCGACAGATATGGACTTCAATAATGTAGTCGTGTCAGAAGTCATTCCAACAGTAGATTTTACCAGCCCTGCCTTAGATGGCAATACAACTTACTATTGGCGAGTCAGTGGGGTGAATGCTTGTGGAGATGGTGATT
>JBMYXW010000480.1:0-3477 GCA_049608825.1 Chitinophagales bacterium | reverse complement strand
CTGTTTGGGTGTTTTTTCTGCCTGCATAGTCTTGTTTGGGAAACAACTATAAAGCATCAACCAACATATAATCATAATGATTTTTGGTTGGAATAATATAGGTTTATTTGTATTCATTAGGATAAATTTAAAAAACGTTAAAAAAATAAACAGCCCTACTCCCTCCAAACCACTTCCGCCCCCAAAAATGATTTGTTACCAAACATACCTTTCCCATCACCCTTCTTGTTTTAGATGCTCGTGTCGTCAATAAGTTGTATCACAGATAAGCGCAGATTTCGCTGATATTCACAGATGTTTCTTTTTCAGCGAAATGTAGGTAGGATAGAAAACAGAAGTTTCTAAAACTTCTGTTTTCTTAGGTGTGTTTTGTTCGGGTTAAAACCCAAACTACTTGTATTTTAATCAAAAGTATGTGAGAATAAACAGTTGGCTATTATTTGAATGCGTAAATTGCAGGAAATGGAGGGGGATTGTTCTGCAAATTCTTTTTTTGAAGATGATATGGTTTTGGAATCATGGGTATGGGCTGTTATAAGGGTTGTGTATTGCTAATATACAATGAATTGTTGAGCTTTGCAAATTTGTTTTGTTATGAAAATAAAAAATGCCGAAACAAGTACTGTTTCGATACCATTTATTTTTCTTATTTGGTTCTCTCAAAACTTGAACGAAAACTTTGCCAACAATTTCCAATTTTGGCAACAGTTGAAGTGGAGGCTTGGATATCGCTCAACTGTTGGCAGGGTTTTCAACCGCTACCAAAGCTTCACTTACAATTACATCTTCACCTGAATATATCCTCCAATCTCCTCAAACGTTTTCCACCATTGAAGGGAATCCGCCTGAATATCGGGAGCGATTTCAGATTGCTGTCCTGCAATTTGTTTACCCAATTTGAAGTACTCATTTTGGATTTTCCACAAGTCCAATTCAATACCGATTTGCTGCAAAAAGTGCAAAGTATTTTTGATGACCTCCAAAGCACGAAGTTCACTGTTCACGTTTTTCAAACTACAAATTAGGTCGTAAATCTTGTTGCTCGCTTCAAAACCAATGATTTTCTTGTCCAAATCCACCTCCCATTCTTTGATTTCCTTTACCAATTCCTCCAAACGCCTCAAATTGATATTCTCTCGCTTGAATATCGCTCGTAAATCACTGTTAATCACCACCTCCAAGTTCTTGCGAAACAAACGAGGTACATGCAAATTTGCAATCCTCAACACGTTCATCAATTGGTAATTGCTGTCGTAAATCTTGTGGTAAGAACTTTCCGCACGTTCAATGCCCTCTTTCGCTATATTCTTCAAAACCTTTCGCTGCTCCTCCTTCAATAAGTCCCAAAAAGTAAACGTTCCTTTGCTCAAATAGCGTGAACTATTCATAATATTGATGGCTTCAACAACTTGACTTTTGTAAAATGCCTTTTTCATTTTTTGGCGCATTTCCTCAAAAGTCGCATCGTCAATGGTAGCCGAAGTATTGCCCACAAAGTGATGCTGCCCCAAGTACAATATCGCAAAACTATAATCTGCTTTGGCATGTGTAACTTTGGAACGAACACGCACCTTTCCAATCGCCATTTTGACTTGCCCTGCCTCATACTTGTACAATACACCGCTTTCTGATTTGTAGTTCAAAACCTCAATATGTTCGGGCAATTCTTCAAAAAGAGAATACACAGCATGCTGCATACTGACCTTGTAAAGGCTCAACTTTGCAGGAACAACGTGTTTGTTATAAACATCCGCCCCATTTTCATAACCTCTTTCATTGGAGGGCGCAAGTGCCAACAATTCCAAAAAACGAGCTTCCAAACTTACACCAGCCTCCAATTCACCCAACTGAATTGCACGAGCCGCATATTGCAGAATTTGCTGTGCTTCAATACGTGCAATATCGTTGAAAAACCAACCACAACTGGTGTACATCAACAAAGCATTTCGCTGCATCTCCAACATCCGAAGAACCTTCGTTTTTTGAACTCCTTCAATGTGTTTTCCACACCATTTGCTCAAGAAACCATCTACATTTTTGTCCGACCGATTCAGAATCACTTCAATAAAAGCATTCCGCATTTCCCACGGACTATCCGTAAAAGCCCGCATTTCCTGCTCATAAACTGTATTCAATTCATCCCTCAACCAATCCAAAGCCGCCCGCAAAGGTGCACGCCAAAGTTGGTGGTGATTGTCGTTGCTCGTACAGCCACAATTGCTGCGCCAACGCTCAATGCCATGCGCACAACTCCAAGAAGAATTGTCGTGAATCATAACCTCATATTTAGGCGGAAATTTCTCCAAAAACTCCGCATAATTGGTCAGTTTTGCCAGTTGATTCTGTTCGATATAATCCATTGCATACGCCAAAGCCATGTCACCGTGTTTGTGGTGATGCCCATAACTTTCGCCATCCGTAGCAATGTTGAGAATCTGCGGCTCATTGCTGTGTTTATCACCCGTTCCCGCAATACGATGGGCAAAACTTTTGCCACTGTTCAACAATCTTTGGAAAGCGACATCTTTGGCGACATGACCGTCGTAAAAAAACAAAGTGATTGACCGACCCGAAGGCAATTTGCACAAATAAGGTCTCCTCGAATCAATTCGACTGCCATTTACATCTATCCAATCTTCCGTCTCCGAAGCTCTAATTTTAGAACCCTGTTGAGGTGCAAGGATGGTAAATTTGATGTCGTAATCCACCAAAACCTCCAAAGTTGTCAAATCCACCGCTGTTTCTGCCAACCACATACCTTCGGGTTTGCGCTTGAAGCGGTGTTCAAAATCTGCAATACCCCAAACTACCTGCGTGATTTTATCCCGTTCATTGGCAAGCGGCATGATGATGTGATTGTACACCTGTGCCAAAGCATTGCCATGTCCCGAAAATTTCTGCTGACTCTTATGGTCAGCTTCCAAAATCGGAAAATAGACTTCGGGTTTGTGTTCTTCCAGCCACGAAAGCAAAGTTGCGCCAAAATTGAAACTCATATTGGCGTAATTATTCACGATATTGGTGATGTTTTTCTGTTCATCCAAAATCCTTGAAGCTGCATTGGGACCATAACATTCTTCCGTAATCCGTGCATTCCAATCGTGAAATGGACTAGCAGATTCTTGTCTTTCAATGGTTTCCAACCAAGCATTCTCTCGTGGAGGTTGGTAATAATGTCCGTGTATGCAGATGTACTTATTTATCATGGCGTAAAAATAAGGAAAAGAGCAATAAGTAGGATGGAATTTATTCCGTCCAATATTCAAATTGTATAAATAGAGCCTTATTATTTAAGAGCAATAGGATAAAAAATTGTTACATAAAATAAAAATATCTTTTTCGTATGTTTTATTGGGGTTTACTAAAATAGTTTATAATTTTGCCATTCACAATCGATTGATGAAGTTTTGAATTTTAATTTAATAACTTATTTAACAAAATATCAAATATGAAAAATTTTATTAAACAAACAACAAA
>JBMYXW010000479.1:0-3478 GCA_049608825.1 Chitinophagales bacterium | reverse complement strand
CGCTTCACCAAAAACACATAGACTCCCACGACAATCCCTATCGAAATCAAACCAAAAACAGCATTGATGATAAACATCACAAAGAAACAGCCCAGCGTTCCCAACAAAGGCACAATGATAGGGACTCGAAGCGTAGGTCGAAAACTGATTTGCCCCAAACTTTGCTCCACCAAAACCACGACATTAATCATGGCGTAGGTAATCATAAAAAACATGGTAATCAAAGGCGCAATGGCATTGAGGTCACGCATTAACAAGGCAACCGTGACAATAACTACCGTAATCAACAAAGCAATACGAGGTTCTCCTTTTTTGTCCAGTTGGGTCAATTTATCATTGAAAAATAAGATTTGGTTCTGCCCCAAAGCCTGCAATATACGGGGCGCACCTACCAAAGAGGAAAGAGCTGAAGAAAGTGTAGCACCCAACAAACCTGCTACCACAATTGGAGCCCATAGAGCTTTGTCAATCAGAATGGTATAATTGCTCACCAACTCTTGTGGCGTTGCCAAAAGTGCCAAAACCACCGCCAATGCCATGTAAACTACTACACTCAACAGGATAGCGCCCAATGTTCCGACAGGAATATTGACTCTTGGGTCTTTCAGTTCGCCCGACATATTCGCTCCTGCCATAATCCCTGTCACTGCAGGAAAATACACCGCAAAAACCAACCAAAAATTAGAACCACTAAAATTGTTTTCGGGAGAACCTGCATACGTTCCAAACCAATCAAAATCGTAATGCAATTCGTGGATAAACAAACCACCAACAATCGAAATGATGGATCCAAAGATGACCGCCATGATAAAATATTGAATTTTGAAGGCAAAATCGGTGCTGATATTTACAATCAAAAAAACCAATAGGAAAGTCAAACTGTCCACCAATAGCGTGGGATGTTCTGGAAAAATCCAATTCCAACCTTCTCTAAAACCAAAAACATACATGGCGACTGCCAGAGCTTGTGAAAAATAAAGCGGAATCCCGATTGCGCCACCAGCCTCCAAACCCAATGATTTGGCAATAATGGAAAAAGCACCTCCTGCTCCAATGCGAATATTGGTCGTAATAGAGGACATAGAAAGGGCTGTAAACAAAGTGATGGCAACGGCTAATGAAATAATCGCAATAGCCCCTAAGACACCTGCATTTCCGACTACCCAACCTTCTCGAAGGTACATAATCACTCCCAAAATGGTCAGCAAGGCAGGAGTGAAAACGCCTTGGAAAGTGCCAAACTTGGTAGGTCCTTTCTTTTTTACTTCTGGTTTTGAAGCGGATTTCTTTTTGGAAAAAAATGCCATAAGAATTGTTGAAAGTATTGCTTGAGAGTCAAGGTATCGGATACTTCAAAAGTATCCGATACCTATACAAGTAAAAGGTTAAGTAAAATGGGAGGTGAAATTAATATTTTTGTTCATAGAAAACAATTATCTCCTTCAATCCTTCTATGCTACATGAATCTACTGCAAAACATCCAAAACCTTTTGCCCTACAAATCACCATTTTTATTTGTAGATGAACTTTTAGAAATCAACGAAAATGGTGCAAAAGGGACGTATACTTTCCGCAAAGACGAGTACTTTTACCAAGGACATTTGCCCAACAATCCAATTACTCCAGGAGTGATATTGATAGAAACGATGGCGCAAATTGGTTTGGTGACCCTGGGAATGTTTCTCATCAAAGCACACGAAAACCTTGAACCTGTTGATTTTGCGTTTAGCAGTTCGGAAGTGGAGTTTTTGAAGATGGTGAGACCAGAGGAAAAGGTATGGGTACAATCGGAAAAAGCCTATTTTCGCTTTGGCAAATTGAAGTGCAAAGTGGTGATGACCAATGCCGCAGGTGAAAAGGTCTGCAAAGGGCATTTGTCGGGGATGATTGTGAGGAAGTGATTGAAAATATTAATATTCATAAAACAATTCATATTTTTGATAAGTCCGTAGGACTTGAATATTTGTAGAAAAATAAAACAGATAATGACCGAACTCCATCGGAGTTCAACACAAATAGGTATAAACAGATAATCATTCAACTCCAATGGAGTTGTGAGGTTTTCGATTATTTTTTTCTACAAATATTTTACTCCTAACGGAGTAAATCAAAATATCACGAATAATTCAAAATTCAAATATTATCAAACGAGTTGTCATAACAGGAATGGGTGTAGTTGCTCCAAATGCAGTCGGCTTAGTCGATTTTGAAGCAGCATTGAAGGAAGGGAAATCGGGTATTCGATTCATTGAAGAATTGAAGGATTTAAAATTTTCCTGTCAAGTCGGGGGAATACCACCTGTCACCCTTGAACAAAAGCAACAGTATTTTTCGGAATTGGAGTTGAAACGATTGAAAGCCAATGGTGTTTTGTATGGCTGTATTGCAGGAATGGATGCGTGGAAAGATGCAGGTTTGACCATTTCTAACCGAAAAACGGACGAGGCGGATTGGGACAGCGGTTGTATTATGGGGGCTGGCTTGGCAAGCGCAAGGGCAATTCGCTATGCCATGTATATGATTGACGATTTGAAAACGAGGCGTTTGGGAAGTACAATCACTCAACAAACGATGTCGAGTGGAGTCAGTGCTTATTTGGGCGGAATGTTGGGCTTGGGAAATCAAGTCACGACCAATGCTTCGGCTTGTAGCACAGGAACGGAGGCGATTATCATGGGCGCAGAACGGATTCGACTCGGCAAAGCCAAACGAATGTTGTGTGGAGGCTGCGATAGTGCTGGTCCCTATGTTTGGGCGGGATTTGATGCAATGCGAGTGATGAATCGCCGAAGCAACGATGCGCCCGAAAAGGCTTCTCGTCCGATGAGCGAAACGGCTACTGGTTTTGTGCCAGGAGGAGGCGCAGGAGCTTTGTTGTTGGAGGATTTGGAAAGTGCTTTGGCGAGAAATGCACCGATTTATGCCGAAGTTTTGGGCGGTTTTACCAACTCTGGTGGACAGCGAAAATCTGGCACCATGACTGCTCCAAATATTTCGGGGATAGAACGTTGCATCATTGGTGCACTGCAAGATGCAGGTATTGAAGCATCAGAAGTTGATGCCATTTCGGGACATTTGACCTCTACGATGTTTGACCCTGGTGAAGTGGGAAGTTGGTCGAAGGCATTGCAGCGAACAGGCAGCGATTTTCCGTATATCAACGCTTTGAAGTCTATGATTGGACACTGTCTAAGTGCGGCAGGAGCGATTGAAGCAGTGGCGGCTGTGCTGCAATTGAAGGGCAATTTTTTGCATCCTTCTTTGAACTGTGAGGATTTGCATCCCAAAATTGCAGAGCTTATTGATGCAAAAAGAATTCCTCGAACTTTTCAAGAAACCGATTTAAACATTTTTGCGAAAAGTAGTTTTGGTTTTGGGGATGTGAACAGTTGTGTTATCTTCAAGAAATATAAGTAGAAGTAGGAAGTAGGAAGTAGGAAGTAGGAAGTAGGAAGTAGGAAGTAGGAAGTAGGAAGTA
>JBMYXW010000478.1:0-3483 GCA_049608825.1 Chitinophagales bacterium | reverse complement strand
GACCGCTTTCACAGTCGGCAAAGATTTTACTTCAATCGTTGCCTCGCTTTCTTCAATATTTACAAGCAAGTTTTGTTTCACTTGCCGAATCACTAAATTCAAATCCACAGGTTGAGTAACCAAATCTCCTTTGTTGACCATTGCATAATCCCGCAAATCATCCAATAATACATTCATTCTTTTAGCACCATTGCTGATATAACCCATGTATTCTTTGGCTTCAGGCTTGATACTTCCATTCAGCGAACGCTCCAATAATGAAGTAAAACTATTGACCATCCTCAGAGGAGCTTTCAAGTCATGTGAAACCGCATAGACAAAGGTTTTCAATTCACCATTTACTTCAATCAATTCTTTGTTTGCTTTTTTCCATTTGTCATTCATTTCCTCCAACTCCCGTGTTTTTTCCTTCAATAATTGCTCACGCATATAGCCTATTCCTCTCTTTCGATAATAATACAAACCCACAAAATAACCAATCGTTGCAAAACCTGCTCCGTTGATGAGGACTCCAATCATTTTTTGGGTATTGGGTTGGAGAAAATAAATGCCTATTACCAAAAGCCCATAACCGAATAACTGAGCGAATAAAATTCTGTTTTTGTCCAATGTAAATACGATTGCCGACATTAGGGTATAAACAATGTAAAGAGGTATTTTTCCATGAATAATTTGGTCGTGAGCAGCAACCGATACCAACCAACAAGCCGTTACCATTATATAAGCCATCACGATGTTTTCCGAAATATTTGAAGGTAGGGCTTCAATTTGTTTTCGAAACAATTTGGCAATCACCAAAACGCTTCCAAATACAGGGTAAACAATTAAATGAAAACAAAAAACAATATGATAATAGGCAGGATTTTTATCCCAACCTCCACTGGTGTATTGAAAAAAATCGGTCAATAAAAACAATACATGAAGCCCAACCATCAACCAAGAAAACAATACGGTATTTCTTAGATTTTGATGAAGGATAAATTGATTAAACTCTTCCTTATACTTCTCAGGAATAGGTTCAGGTATTAATTTCGATAAAAGTTTCAGCATTAAATTTAACGATTTGTCATGTTAGTAACATATAAGAATCATGCCTAAATTTCATAAAAACCCCTTTTCAAGCACTTTATACAAAAAATAATGCAAAATCTTTTACTTCAAAACATTGTTAGAGTAAGAGATTTATAAACTATTCAAAATTCATCATTCAAAATTCAAAATTGTACCAGTACTTCCTAAGCCACTTTTTCGTAATTTTGCCTTTTCGTTAAGGTCATCTAAAATATAGACAGATGAAAAAATTACACATTATTGCTTTGATTGCCATTGGAGGATTGATTGCATTTATTATCAGCACTTCTTCCAGTTACAGTACCTACGAAACTTTTGCCACAGCTTATTCCAATTCGGGTAAAAACTTTCAAGTAGTTGGTTTATTGTCAGCAGATAAACCACTTCACTATGAACCCGAAAAGAATGCAAATTTTTTCTCATTCTACATGAAAGACAACAATGGCGAAGAGCAAAAAGTCGTTTATCGAGGCCCTAAACCTCAAGATTTTGAACGTTCTGAACAAATTGTGCTGACAGGGAAAATGGGCGAAGATGCTTTTCTGGCAGAAAAAATTCTTTTGAAATGCCCTTCTAAATATATTGAAGAAGGTGTAGAAGGTGGTGAGTATGAGAACAAAGAATACGAGGCGGTTGGAACCTAATGGTTAGATTGCTGAATGGTTAAATTGCTCTTGTCAATAAAGCAATACAACAATTAGCTCTGGCATTAAAAAGTAGGACGGAATTTATTCCGTTCATAGACAATCGACTCAGACTAAAGTCCAAGCTACTGCAATATGAAAAAGTAATTGTCAGAGCTAAATAAAGCAATGAAACAATAAAAAAAATGCAAGAAATATTAGATATTCAATACATTGGTGAGTGGGCTTGGGCAGAGCAGTTGGGACAATTGTGTGCCATTACTGCAATGGTCGCCGCTTTGTTTTCAGCAGTTGCTTATTTCTCTGCAAGCCAATGGCAAGAGCGAGACTTGCAGAAAAGTCAATCTTGGAAACGCTTGGCAAGAGGAGGTTTTTATGTCAACTGTGTGGCTGTTTTGAGCATTATTGCCATTATGTTCATTTTGATTCTCAACCATCGTTTTGAGTTTAAGTATGTCTGGCAGCATTCCTCTTTGGACTTGCCTGTATATTACATGATTTCTTGTTTTTGGGAAGGTCAAGAAGGCAGTTTTTTGTTGTGGGCATTTTGGACAGCCGTATTGGGTTTGGTCTTGATAGCCACTGCCCGAAAATGGGAAGCCCCAGTAATGACCTTTGTGACTTTGATGCAGATATTTTTGGGCGCAATGTTGTTGGGTATTTACTTCTTTGGCTACAAAATCGGAAGCGACCCGTTTATGTTGCTGCGAGATGCTCCCTCCAATGTCAATGCGCCAATTTTTATGCGAGCCAATTACCTCGAATTTATCAAAGACGGAACAGGCTTAAATCCCTTACTTCAAAACTATTGGATGGTCATTCATCCACCTACTTTATTTTTGGGCTTTGCAGGTTGTTTAGTACCGTTTGCGTATGTCATGGCAGGATTGTGGAAGCGTGATTTTGGCAAAGATTGGATTCAGCCTACTTTGAAGTGGTCACTTTTTGCGGCAGCCGTTTTGGGAACGGGTGTTTTGATGGGCGGTGCATGGGCGTATGAAGCCTTGAGTTTTGGTGGTTTTTGGGCTTGGGATCCAGTCGAAAATGCTTCCTTAGTTCCGTGGATTACCCTCATTGCAGGACTGCATACTTTGTTGGCTTTCAAGAATACAGGCCATGCCCTCAAAGCAACAGTGATTTTTCTCACGCTGACTTTGTGGTTGGTTTTGTACTCCACGTTTTTGACCAGAAGTGGTATTTTGGGCGATACTTCGGTGCATTCTTTCACCGACCTGGGAATGTCGGGACAGTTGTTGGTATTCATGTTTACCTTTCTGTTTTTGGCATTTTATCTCATTATTACGAGATGGAATGATATGCCTTCTCCCAAAAAAGAAGAAAGTGCATACAGCCGAGAATTTTGGATGTTTGTAGGAGCTTTGGTGATGGCAATGTTGGCAGCTTTGGTGACAGTCGATACTTCGTGGCCCGTCATAAATGAGATTTTTGGAACAAATCGGGCGATTACCGACCCTGTTCCACACTACAATCGCTACTCAATATGGTTTGGCATTTTCATTGCGCTCTTTAGCGCACTTGTTCAATACCTTAGATACAAACACGACCCTCTCAATAAATTGGTGAAATCCGTTGTTTTTGCAGCCCTTCTTTCTGCTGCATTGACTGCAATAAGCACATTGGCACTCGACCTTCAATATTTTCCTAACATCATTTTGTTGTTCATGGCATATTATGCAATTTGTGCCAATGCTGCCTATATTTTTGCAGGATTGAGTGGACAATTGAAGGTAGCTGGAGGTTCAGTTTC
>JBMYXW010000477.1:0-3516 GCA_049608825.1 Chitinophagales bacterium | reverse complement strand
GAAATGGTATCGACACCTTCGTATCCTGGTACTGGTGTATATCTAAAACAATCATCATTGAGTATCGTAAAGCCTGCACCTGTTTGGGTTGTACCTTCTGTAATGGTTGTATTGTCTCCTTCTGGTTCAAATATTTCGAGGCAAACAGTAACAGGAATTTGGGGGGCTGTGCAAGCATTTTTGGTAATAATTACAGGAGGTTTATTATTGGTCGAGAATGTGGTGAGCTGTCCAAAATCTGCGGTTAAATAGTTTTCGTTTTCTGCAAGAGTAATGGTATAGCTACCAGAGGTGGTCAAAGGTGCAACAAGTGTGCTTTCCACAACTGAAACGGTATAAGTGCCTGCTGCTAAATCATTGAAGGTATAGTAGCCATCGTGATTGCTTTCAGTAGTTGCTATCAAAGTGCCTGTATTGTCAAACAATTCGATTGCTGTGTCACCAATGCCTCCTTCTCCGCCTTCCAATAAACCATTGTTGTTGGCATCTGCCCAAACCCAATCGCCAATAGTGGCAGCTGTTAGATTAGGGTTACTCAGTAAGAAAAAGAACAATAAGGAACATACCAATTTTAGTATATAGTGTGTAAAGCTTAATTTCATGGTCAATGGCTTGCTTTTGGTGATATTACATACTTTATTTGTTTTGAATTCGAATGTTTGTGGTAGAAAAATGAATGTATTCGATGTAACAAATTATGGGGGGGCTTCGTATTGTATGTGGGGTGGGTTTGCTTAGACGGGTAGCTTTAAACACTACACCTACCTACCATAATCACGCCTAAATTGCTTATTCGCCAAAAACTTGCCTATACTTTACACCATTTATCACGACTTATTATTTGATAAACAGCTAAAACTATCTTGGCTGTTGCAGAATAAAAACTAAAATATTTACCTCCTGCTCTTTGGCACAATTATTGATTATTTTACTTTCAAATGACAATATTATTGTCGCAGTATATGATTAGCAAAACCTAAAGGATATTGAAAAAGTATATTTGCTTAATCGTACACTTATTGGATACTGTCGGTTTGATTCGACAAATTTAGATAATTGTCACGTAAATGTAAAATTTTATTACCCTAAAATGTTACATTTGTAGAGTGACTTGACTAGAAAGTAAAATTGTTAACTATAGTAAGCAATGAAAATGAATGGTTTAAGTAAATACTACATTAAAAAGATTATTAACTGTTTTGCAGACGAAATGACTGCAACTGCTACCTCACGCAAGTTAAAAATCAATCGGAATACTGTAAACAAGTACTTCAAGAAGATTCGACTCGCTGTCGCAGACTACCAAGAACTACGTGGTAGTAATGTTGTCCTAAACGCTACTCGTAGCAATGCCGCTTATTTTAGCTGGTATAAGAATCGAGGCATCTGCTTTGAGCCAGAGGATTCTTCTGCTTTCCAACTCATCGAACGAGAGGATAAGGTTTTTGTGAATCCGAATATGGCAGAAGTTTTGGCAGCTACTAAAGAAGTGATAGCGATAGAGGCTTTTGAAGATACAGAAGCAGGTCACGCTCTTACAGAGGACGAAATGGAGCAGATAGAATCTGACCTCTCTGATACGGCAAAGGATTTTCACCAATATGCCAGAGAAAAATTGGCGAAGTTTTATGGTGTGAAATCCGACCATATTTATCTCTATTTGAAAGAATTGGAGTTTCGTTTTAACAATCAAGGCAAGGATACCTCCAAGATTATCTGGAAGATATTGCCGCATCATAGTCGTTGAGGAATTTCAAATTCAATTTTTAAAAGTAAAAAGGCAGCGAAAAATTTTCGCTGCCTTTTTTTATTGATTTGATTTCGATTTTGTACCTTGAATTTGAAGCTCTTTACGTTTTCTGCTTCTTCTTCCTTGCAGCAGGAAACAATACATTGTTCAAAATCAAGCGATAACCTGGTGAACTTGGGTGTAAATTCAAATCTGTTGCAGGTTCTCCAACATAGTGTTGGTAATCTTCGGGATCGTGACCACCATAAAAGGTCCAAAAACCTTTGCCATATTCGTGGTGAATGTATCGAGCCTCTGCCCCGGCCTTATTTTCTCCCATTACCAAAACTTCTGGTTTTACATATCTTTTTTTGAAGGCAGTGGTCTGCCCCATAAAACCTTTTACTGTTCGGGTGTGATTTTGGGTCAGCATGGTTGGGATAGGATCCCATTTAGCCGAAAACTCGAACAAAGTAAAATAATCCAAATTTTTAGGGATTTTTCTGCCTTGTGTCGCATCAATACTCGAAAACTCGTAGTTGGTAGGGTTTCGGTCGAGAATGAAATTGTGGAATGCAAAACCATTGTCAAAGTTCAATTTGTCTTGAGCATGTGGATCAGGGCTGTCTCCATCAAACATTCGATCACATATATCCAAACCTTCTGCACACAACGCAATATCATAGGTATCGGTAGCCGAACACATCGCAAACATAAATCCTCCTCCAGTCACATAATCCTTGATTTTTTTAACAACAGCCAGTTTCATTTCCGATACTTTGTTGAAACCCATAGCTTTTGCCTTGTTTTCTTCGTAGCGAACCTGCTCAATGTACCAGCTTTGACTGCGATAAGCAGCATAGAATTTACCGTATTGTCCTGTAAAATCCTCATGGTGTAAATGCAGCCAATCGTATTCTGCCAATTTATCATCCATTACTTCTTCGTCATACACGACATCAAAGGGGATTTCGGCATACTCCAGTACCAAAGTCACCGCATCGTCCCACGGCAAATCGGGGTGATGAGGTTTATCCTTAGGAGAATAAACGGCAATTTTTGGAGCTTTTTCGAGCTTCACAATGTCCATATTCACATCTGGTTGGCTGATTTCTTGCAAAATCAATGTGTATTTGGCATCGGGAACCACCTCATAATTCACTCCTCTTATTTTACATTCTCCTTCAATCAACGCATTGTATTTCAGCGCAAAACTACCTCCGCGATAATTCAATAGCCAATCTACATCAACTTTATTGTCCAATGCCCAATAGGCAATACCATACGCTTTTAGGTGTTCCTTTTGTTTTTCGTCCATGTGCAATAGCAAATAGGATGCTTGCGTTTGAAGACTGAAAAACAATAAGGCAAAAAGTCCAACAATTTTTTTCATACTTTGTAATTTCTTTTTTGTTTCTTTACTCATTTGAATAAATATTCAGTATTTTTTTGTAAAAATGAATTTTATTTTTTGTTAATTTATGTTAAAACCTTTAATTTCTATGCAGTCACCAAAAATATTTTGTGTCGTAACCTTTCTATTTTTTGCCTTTTCCTTCAATACCTACGCACAAGAAAGCTATGGTATAACCGAAAAATCACCCGAAAATTATCTTTACAAATGTAAGATGAATGATGAACAGACTTTTTACTATGTGATGCCCAACGATGATGTTTTGATATATGATATTGGCAATGAGTTTAAAACGGTCGGCACAAAAGTATTGTCGCCTTATGGATGGACCAACTTCAAATTTATGATAAAACTGGTTGATATTACTTATGCA
>JBMYXW010000476.1:0-3517 GCA_049608825.1 Chitinophagales bacterium | reverse complement strand
TTAACCCCTGTTTTATTTCTCCCCGTCACCAAATAATCGGGATACAAATTAAATTCTCCTGCTTTTAGGTTGGGATGACTAAAAAGATAAAGTTTGGGATGTCGAATCCAAGCTTCTCCCAAAAAAGGAACAATTAAAAAATCAGACTTGTAATTTTCTTTGTCTCCTTCTCCTTGATTGGCAAGAAAGAAGTTCAATCTTTCTGCAATTACTTCATTTAAGGGAATAGAAGCGATGTTTTTATATTGAAAAAAAGTTACTTTTTGCAGTCGAATATCAAAATGCTGCAACAATTCTAACGAAGTTTTAAACTTAAGCATGATGATGGTTTTTCAAAAGTAAAAAGATACGCATTTAAAGTTGCAAAGTCAAATATTAATGAACAGAATCCATTCCATTCTACTTTTGCTCACAGCATCGCCAAAAACTCGTCTTCACTCAATATCACAATCGTATCAATCGCTTGTGCTTTCTTCAATTTAGAACCCGCTTTTTCGCCGACTACCAAATAATCCAGTTTTTTGCTGACACTACTGATAACCTTGCCACCATTGTCTTCCACCATTTTTTTGGCATCGTTTCGGGTGAATTTTTGCAGCGAACCTGTAAACAAAAAAGTCTTTTCAGCCAATTTACCGCCAATCACTTTTACCTCCGTTTCCATTTTTTTGGTATTTACACCATGCGCCTTCAATGCTGCAATCAATTCCAAATTTTGTTCATTTTGGAAAAAATCGACAATATTGGCAGCCACTTTGGGACCAATATCGGGGAGTTCCTGCAATTTTTCCGCAGACCAATCCTTCAATTCTTCCACTTCATTGATAACTCCTGCCAACATTCTGGTCGTACTTCGCCCAACTTCACGAATCCCCAAGCCAATCATCAAGCGGTAAATTGGTTGATTTTTGGAAGCTTCAATACTTGTCTTCAAATTGTTGACAGAGCGTTCTCCCCATTTGTCCAATTGAAGTATCTTGTCGTAATCCAATTCATAAACCCCTTCAATGTTTTGCAGCAAGCCCTCTGCTACAAAACGTTTCACGATGTCTTTTCCAAAACCACGAATATCCATCGCACTCTTAGAAACGTAGTGAATAATGCGTTCCTCGACCTGAGCAGGGCATTCAATATTGACGCAACGCCAAACGGCTTCTCCTTCGGGTTTCACCAACTTCGTCGAACAAGATGGACAGTTGTCTGGAAATTTTACGGGTTGTTCATTGCCCTTTCGATCTTTCTCCACAACTCCTGCAATGTAGGGAATCACATCTCCTGCCCGTTGAACAATCACCGTATCACCAATGCGAATGTCTTTTTCGGTGATATAATCCTCGTTGTGAAGAGATGCATTCGAGATGTTTGCACCCGCTACATTGACGGTTTCCAGCTTGGCAACTGGCGTAATCGCTCCCGTCCTACCCACTTGATAATCAACATTCAAAAGTTTGGTCATTGCAGCTTTGGCTTCAAATTTCAAGGCAATCGCCCAACGAGGGTGATGCCCTGTTGCGCCTAGCTGTCCTTGCAATTTGTAGTCGTTTACTTTGATGACCATTCCATCAATTTCGTAGGGATAGTCGTCTCGTTTGTCGTTCCACTCATTGCAGTAGGCGACTACGTCTTCTATTTTTTGGAAAACATGACTCATATCTTTTTCATCCTTCAAAGCCGTTTTGAAGCCCAATTTGTAGAGCATTTTCATACTATCATCGTGGTTCTTCAAATTGTCTAAAGCTCCCAAAGCATCCAAACCATCTGTTTTGGTCGCCAAACCAATTTGGTAAATAAAGCCTTCGAGTTTTCGCTCCATGACCTTATGTGATTTTTTTTGACGAAGCGCACCTGCTGCCGAGTTTCGAGGATTTGCCAGTAAGTCCTCCCCTGCTGCTGCTCGTTTTTCGTTGATTTCTTTAAAACGTTCCTTGTGAATCACCACCTCACCCCGTACTTCGGCTCTAATAATTCCGTATTTAGAAAAAGCTGCAGACAAAGGAATTGTTGGAATGGTGCGAATATTGTTGGTGATGTCATCACCTGCAACACCATTTCCACGAGTTGCGCCTCGAACCATTTGGTCATTTTCATACACCACTGCAATACTCGCCCCGTCAAATTTGGGTTCAACCGAATATTCAATTTGTTCTTCTTGTGTGAGTTTTTTGACGGTTTCATCCCAGTCCAAAAGGTCTTGACTGCTGTATGCTTTGGCAAGAGAAAGCATCGGAATCAAGTGATTGACCGTTGTAAAATCATCTGACAATCCTTGTGCAACTCTTTGGGTAGGTGAATCGGAGGTGAGCAGTTCGGGATAGGTTTCTTCAATGGCTTTGAGGTAGTCAAACAAATAATCGTAGTCGATATCTGCAATAATCGAAGCGGCTTTGACATAATACAACCAATCGTGGTACTGTATCACACTCCGCAATTCTGCGGCAATGTTTGTAGCCTTATCTAATTTAGGAATGTCGGCTTTGTTGTGTTGCAGAAGGGTTTGGGTGAGGTTTTGAAGGTCTTGAGTTTGTTTATTATTGTACATTTATTTTGTGTTTATGTTTTTGTGTTGATAATTGTGTTTGGATGTTTAGGTTGATAATTGCATTTTCTTCCTACAATAATTCCTCCGAAACCTCAAATTCTTGTTGGGTGTTTCTTTGTGAATCCTTTGTGTATTTTGTTCCTTCGTGTTTAGGCATCCTACTAAATAACCTGTTATTTTTCTAAATCGTTCCTTGAATTGCCATTTTTATTAGACAAAAGAAGAGTATAGACTTTAGTTGGATTAATCAAAAATCCCTGTTCTCACTTCCCGCTTCTCTCCTCCATGTTCTAAAACAATCTTAAACAAAAATACAGTTTTTCGCTGCAAAATGCTATATTTAGGCTTCAATCCCTATTTATGAAAAAAAGCAATAAATCGATTATCATTGGTGAAGTTCCCACTTTAGGTTTGGTCTTTGCAGATGTTTTGGCAGTTGGTGTTCTAATTATTTTGCTCCTACTTGCCTATTCTTTTTTCTTCCAACCTGCTCACCTTCAAATTCTTCATACTCGTACCCATCAAAATACGCTACTCAATGCTTTTGAAGATGCTTTTGGGGCAGAAATTGCTGTGGGAAGTATTCGGAATGAAATGAGAGATGACCAAGTTCGTTGGGGTTTTCACTCCAATTTACTATACGCCAATGATTCGGAAGTGTTATCAGAAAGTGGGAAGCGGGTTTTGAGTCGTTGCAGTGTAGCATTGGAGCAAATTCCTGATAGTTTGTACCAGCAGATTCAAGTGATTGCTTTTACTAAAGGAGGACAATTACCTGAAGATAGTTATTTGAGACGGGGCGGAATGAGTGATTATTTTGATTTGGCAGCCAAACGAGCGAAAAATACAACGAATTATCTGGTCAGAAATACACAAACCGTTTTAGCCAGTCGTTTTAATAGTTCTATGCAGCGAGTCGCTGCAAATGCTTTGGATGATAGGAAGGTGGAAATTATAGTTTATTTACATTGATTGTTG
>JBMYXW010000475.1:0-3523 GCA_049608825.1 Chitinophagales bacterium | reverse complement strand
CGTCAAAGACAAATTATCAGATCTCGAAGCTCGCATGCAAAAATGGGACAAAATGTCTCCAGAAGAAAAAGCAAAAGAAAGATTAGCTCTAAAAAAAGAAGGTACTGAATTATTTACGATTGGATATGAAGGAATAAGCTTGGAAATTTATATTAATCGGCTTATTAAAAATAATATTAAAATATTATGTGATGTCAGAAAAAATGCTTTTAGTATGAAGCGTGGTTTTTCAAAAAAAGAATTAATAATTGCTTGTAATGAGGTAGGTATTGAATATCGCCATTTTCCTGAACTAGGCATTGAGTCACAAAAAAGAAAAAAGCTAGATAATCAAAATGACTATGAGGAATTATTTAGAGAATATGAGGAAACAGTATTAGAGGATTTTGATAACCTTGTTGATTTAATCTATTTACTTAGAGTAAAAAAGAGGATTGCTCTGACTTGTTTTGAAGCTGAGTCCCATATGTGTCATAGAGGAAGAATAGGAAAAAATATTGAAAGTTATTCAAATGGCTTATATAGTCCTAAACATATTTAGAAATGGCAAGAATTAAAATCTTGATTACTGTAACTACTTATCCTTTACCATCAACAAGTTACGATGAGTTGGTATGTACTGCTGGTATAAAAGAAGATGGAGAATGGATTCGTATTTACCCTATACCATTTCGCACCTTAACCTTGGTTGGCTCTAATAGATTTAGAAAGTATCATTGGATAGAATTAGATTTACAAAGAAAACATAAGGATTTTCGACCAGAAAGCTACTCTCCTAAAAATGTAGATTTGTCGGACTTAAAAATATTGGGTAATATTGGGACTGATAACGGCACATGGAGAAGAAGAAAAAAGTATTGCTTGAATAATGTCTATACTTCAATGTCTCTGCTTATCAGTGATTCTAAAGCTCCTCAAAACTTATCACTTGCTACTTTTAAACCTACTGAAGTTTTAGATTTTATCGTTGAAAATGATAAAAGGGAGTGGAAAAAGAACTGGATAGAGCAAAGAAAACAGTTAGATTTATTTATTCACAATGAAGAAGATAGGCAGGCTGCCCTTCAGATTATTGATAAAATACCATATAAGTTCAAGTATGTATTCAAAGATGATGAAGGTAAAATCAGGAAATTGATGATTGAAGATTGGGAAGTAGGACAGTTATATAGAAATTGCTTAAAGTCATGTAATGGAAATGAGAGTGAAGCGATAAAAAAAGTAAAACAAAAGTATAAAGACAATTTTATAAATAACAAAGAATTATACTTTTTTTTAGGCACTACAAAACAATGGCATCAGAGAAGGGCAAATAATCCATTTGTGATTATTGGAGTATTCTACCCTAAAAAAGAGACTGGTCAATTATCTTTATTTGATAAATTTTAACTAAATACAATAAAAAAAGGCAACAGTTACCAGCTGTTGCCTCAAAATTAACCACTAATTTACTTAACCATAAAAATCTAAAACCAGTTAGTATTATACAAACCATGTGCCAAAAGTGAAATAACAATAAATAAAATTTTATTAAGGAGTTTTATTTTTGAGTTAAAGCAATGATTTACAATGCTAAAAGAAAATATTTTAAAGTTTGACGGTTTTGTAATATTACAATTTTGTGGCAATTGAAGTTCTCGTAGATATTGAAGTGTTCAGGTCTGTCTATTTTTAAAACACTGTGTCTAAAATTGCTTCATAAGACATCAAGAAAGTGCCTTATCCAAATAAAATTCAGTTGTCAATTGCCGATAAGCATCCGTGTGAAGATTGTCCTCTCCTCGTCCAATTAATTCGCCTACTTCAATTCCTCCTTCTTTTTCATAAAGTCGAAATTCCATCAATACACGTTTTGGGGTTTTATTTGGTTTGGGTTTGAAGTGCATCAAACGGTGTGTATAAAAATTATATTCGCTTGCCAATTCTTGAAATTGAAGTCCTTCCGTAACAGGCATTATTAACTTAAAACTGCCTTTGGGCTGCAATAACTTTTGTACTGCCTCCAATAGCTCATTGGGTGAAAGCATATCGGAGTGTCTCGCTTGTGTACGAGCAGCCGTTTTGGCTTTGTGGGAATGGTGAAAATAGGGAGGGTTACTGATGATTAAGTCGTAGGAATAAGGAACGATTTGGGCAAATTTTTGGATAGAAGATGGATATATTTTGAGACGATTTGCCCATGGGGAAGCGGAAAAATTTTCGCTTGCTTGTAAAAAAGCACTGTGATTGATTTCAACAGCGTCAATCATTGTAGTTGAAGACGAGGTTGAGGACTTTTGTGCCAACATCAATGCCAAAAGTCCCGTTCCTGTTCCGATGTCTAAAATGCGTTTTGCAGCAGGTTCTACTTTTGCCCAAGCTCCCAACAATACACCATCAGTGCCAACTTTCATGGCACAGCGTTCTTGATGTATGGTGAATTGTTTGAAATGGAAATAAGTGTTTGGCAAATTGTTAAATTGTTTCGCTTCGCTGATTGTTAAATTGTTAGATGGCTGAACTGTTGATTTTGAGTATTGTTGGTTTGTATAACCATTCAGCCATTCAGCCATTCAGCCATTCAGCCATTCAGCCATTACCCACCTTGTTCCTGCTTCTTGATTTTGTCCCCTTTACCAATACCCGATTTTATTTCAATATTGATACCATCTGACAAACCCGTTTCGATATAAATCTTCTGAAACTCTTGTTCCCCCACCTCTTTCTCCACAAAAGTAGAATCATTACTAAACAACAAATCTCGCTCATTGACCGCCAAAACACTGTCTCGTTTGTCGAGGATAATGTCGGCATTGGCACTGTAACCCGCTCGGATAAAATCATCTTTGGGGGTTTGAACAGTTGCTTTGATTTCAAACTGAATACTGCCATCGACTTCCACACCTTTTGGCGAAATATAATTCAAAGTCGCATCAAATTTTTTCCCTTCAATCGCTCCAATGGTGATTTCCAATGGAATTCCTTCCTTCAATTTACCCACTTCCGATTCAGCCACTTGACCTTCAAATTCCAATTCATCCATATTCGCAATAGACGCAATCGTAGAGCCTTCATTGAAAGAACTCGCTTCCATCACATAGCCACCTTCCTCCAAAGGAATGTCCAAAACCATTCCCGACATGGTTGAGGTAATCACATTCGACACCTCCTTAGAGCGACTTGCTGCTCCATCACGCAAGATTTGAAGGTTGTTTCGAGCTGCTTGAAGTTCTGCTTTTCGTACTTCCAAATCTGTTTGATAGCTGTTCACATTTCTACTTGCCCCCACTTTTGCTTGCTCCAAAGAGCCTCTTGCTTGCTCAACGGCAGTTTCCAATCTATTGTATTCTTGTTTAGAAATAATGCCTTCTTCAAAAAGTGGTTTTTGTTGGTCACGTTCTCGAATCGATTGGTCATAAGCCGCTTGTGCATCTCGCACATCGTTGCCCGAAGTATTCAAGCTTCTTTGGCGACCCAATTCTTGTTCGGCTTCTTTGACTCGAATTCGGAGTTGGTCTATACTGGCTTGAGCATTGTTGATATT
>JBMYXW010000474.1:0-3525 GCA_049608825.1 Chitinophagales bacterium | reverse complement strand
GGTAAAAGCACTTTGAGCGGCATCTTGAGTTCTGTGTTCGACAACTTCTAATACTGCTCCTGTTTGTCCGTCATAGATTATTGACACATAATGATGCCCAGTAAATAAGCTTTTTTCGTCGTATTTCAATTGTTTTATCACATACCATAAAAGTTTTGCTATTTTCTTTCATCAATTTTTAGCTTGAATTACAGTCAAAAATAATTTAGGATAAAAAATATTTTATTTTTTATCCCTCAAAGTGCTAACGTTTTTCAAAAAAAGGTAACTAATAGAGTGAAAGCAGATGTAAAATGATTTTTGATTGTTCGATTTTGTAGAATGTGTATTTTCTTTAGAAAATTTACTTTGTACTTCAATATTGCTGTATTCTCATTTAAAAAACTGGTTATTTCATGCTTAATCGCTGTTTCGATTACATTCTTTTCTACCCTCAATTTTAATCTTAATCACTACAAGTTTTGAAAGAATGTAAATGAAATAAGAAGTGAACTCTTAAAGACTAAATATCAATTTTTAGCTCGAACACAAAATTATTTTATCAGCTCAAAGCCCTTGGAACAAACAGTTTCTGGGGCTTTTTATTTTATCCCAATGGTTTTTCTGAAAATATCACCAACGGAAGTATTTTGCAGCTTACTCACCACCCAAAGAATTGTTTCTTGTGCGCCCAAAATACGCACATAACTAGGTTTTGCTTGCATGGCACTGATTGCCTCTCCAAACTCATTGTAACAATTATTGAGTGCTTTTTTGTCAAAAGGATTGATAACCAACAATTGCCGGATGTAATTCAAGACCATTTCTTCAAACTCATGTAGCTGTTCCTCTTTTTTGATACTGCGATAGACCGACCTGTAAAGGTTCTCCAATATTTCCTCATTGTCGAGCTCATAATGTATGATAAACTGCAATATCTTGGCAAACTGCTGAATATCTTTTCGTACATCGGTTCGTGGATGTGACAATATTTCGTTGAGCCAGAGTAAAGTGTTGGGGAAATCTTCGGAGAAAAAATAAATAATGGAGATATTGTAGTAAATCGAAAACAACTCAGAAGTTGGGAGTTGCTGTTCTAATGTTATCAACTCTGTTTCAATAATGCTGATTACCTTTGCTCCCTCTTCAAATTTTCCAGTGTTCAAATAATACAATAATTCATGATGAACTGTCAATTGAAAAGTTTTCAGTTGTGTATCCAAGTTACCTTTTGGAAGCGACTTGATTTTTTTCAAAATAAAAGGAAACATACTCATTTTATCTTGTCCTAAAGAATGACAAACATTGAGGTAATTACCCAGGCTTTGACGATACAACATATCATCTTGACTTTTTGCAGTAGGATTGTCTTCCCACAATTCCACCAGTTCTTCATAATGTTGATATGCCTCTTGCAAATTTCCCGTTTTCCAATAATACAAGCCCAAGGTATCGTGATAGTAGGTTTTGGACATAAAAGTAATGGCTTCTTCTTTTGACTTCAATAAAGGATGAGCCACCAATTCTTCCAATTCTTGGAGTTCTTTTTTCTTTTTATCACTTACTTTGGTTCTTAAGGAGGTCAAAATAAGTTTACTCAGATTATAATAGGTTGCTTGTTTTCTATTCAATTCTATGATTCTCTGTTCTTCTGCAATGACAACCTTCAATTTTTTCTTAGTTTTTTTACTAGACTGTTCAATTACATACTTCTTTTCCCAATTCAACAATCGGAGCAAAATCAAAAATGCCTCTGCTTGATAAGCCATTTTTTTACAACGTTTCAATTCTTTTTTAAATTGATCTAAAAGCTCTTTTTGATACAAAATTTCCAAATCATGCAGTAAATCCCTTAGTTGCGATTCATCACTCCGATTTTTGCTGCCTTCTCGAAAAGACCGCAAAGCCTTCATAATTTTATGAGTCAGTGCATTTTTTGTAAATGTTAGTTGTCGAATAAATTTTTCCCTTCTAAATTTTCGTTTTATAGCTGCCTCATCGTATTCCTTTTGTCGAGCAATTGCATCAAACAACATCATATAGTTGTTCTTTTTGCCAATAATATGCTGCTCTGCGTATATTTTGAAATATCGTTTTTCAGAAGGACTTAACGAATGAATGAGTTTGAAGAGATTGTCTGATGGGTGCATAAAACAGAGGTCTAAAAATGATTAAGTAAAAATAGCAGCAATAGATTCCTATGAAATTTACTTTTCTAAAAAATGGTAAACCCTTATCAACAAACACTTTCAATAAAAAATAGTTTCTTACAAAAAAGATTAGATTACTATTTTTGAGAAAAAGATTGTTTTTCAAAATCCCTCAAAATATTGTATTTTTGTATGGCAACAAACAACTCCTAATTGAATATTCTTGCCTCTCTACTCTTTTATGAATGATTTTTTTGAGAAAGCTATTCCTCAAAAAATCTGTTCTCTGTAATAAATTATTAAAACCTTTTAAATTTTTTTCACATGAAAAAGAGTATCGTTTTATTTCAAACACTTTTCCTTCTCAGCTTATTTTTTACTACCTATTCTGCTTCCGCCCAAAAAACGTATAAAAAGACTTACGAAGCTTGCAATTGTGCGCTTGAATATGCCAAACTTAGCGACTACTGCAAAGGAGTATGTTTAGAAAGAAAAAGGAACTCTGCCAATACTGGAGATGAGCGAATTGATGTAAGTGAAATCATTATTCATGAAAATATAACTGTTGGAACAGGAAACCCTCATGGAAACGAAAATCCTTGGCTGATGAGAGTGGGTTCTGGCAAATTGCCCTTCATGCAAATAGGCAAAGAAGGAGGAATTGGTTTGGGAACTACTTTATTCCCTCTGAAAGAAGGAGAAGTAGATTTGGGCAGTAACAGAAAACCTTTCCGCCAAATTTCTGCGCTCAAGTTTGCGGAAATTTCCGACCGCCGTGAAAAGGAAAATATCATTGACTTGACCTACGGATTGAAGGAGGTATTGGAATTGAAGCCTGTTAGTTTTACTTGGAAAAGCAAAGCAATTGAAGGAACGCAGGTGGGTTTGATAGCTCAAGAAGTTCAAGAGTTAATTCCCGAAATTGTTATTAGTCAAGAGTTTACCATCAATGATGATGGCAATCAAATTGCATTGACAACCAACCGTTTGAGTGTGGCTTATTCCGAATTGGTACCTGTTTTGATCAATGCGATTCAAGAACAGCAAAAAATTATTGAAGCCCAAAAACAGGAACTGGGACAACAGTCTTCAACAATTGACAATATGGAAACAACGGTTTCTCAACTTATTGAAGCCTTAGAAGCACAAGGGATTCAAACTCAAAAGGCAAAAACAGAAACGGGTAATTCTAAATAATTAGAAAGACAGAAAAGGGATGATTTTAGACTTTTGAAGTTTCGCTTGAAAAAATCTCAATTTTAACAAAAATCAACATTCTTCAAAGAATAAACTTCAAAAGTCTAATTTTAAAACATAGAACGTATTCCTAAACTATTTCATTCTCATGATTTCCATCCTCCAATAAACTCTTGAAGTAGTCGTAAGTCTCATTTTG
>JBMYXW010000473.1:0-3526 GCA_049608825.1 Chitinophagales bacterium | reverse complement strand
TGAAAGTATCAATTAAATAACCTAAATATCGACAGTAAATTTTAAATCTATCTGCCAATTTGTCGGATAATTCTCATTGGCAAACTTTTTGGATAATATGGGTGATATTCGACAGGCAAAAAATAAAGTAAGATAATGAGTAAAAAAAATATAGAGGTGAAGATTCAGGAAATGGCTGAAAAGGAGGCTAAAAAGATTGTAGATCAAGTAAATGCGGATTCTGAAATAGAGGTTGAAGGAGTAGAAACGGAGGAAGAAGATACTTCAGTGGAAATTAAATTTGAAAAAACTGACAAAGAGGCGGACGAGGAAATACTTATAGAGCAAAAAATGGCACAAGCACAAGAAGAAACGGCACAGTGGAAGGATAAATTTATGCGATTGGCAGCAGAGTTTGAAAACTACAAGCGCAGAACTTCTCGTGAGCGTGTGGACTTGATTAAAACAGCGGGCAAAGATGTGATTGTGAATATGCTACCTGTATTGGATGATTTTGACCGAGCTTTTAAGGCGAGCGATAAGGTAACGGACGAATCGGCAAAAGAGGCATTGAAGGGTTTTCAATTGATTTACAACAAATTCAAAAGCACTCTCGATCAAAAAGGATTGGAAGTCATGGATTGTGATGGCAAAGAATTTGATCCTGAATACCACGAAGCTTTGACCGAAATTCCTGCTCCAACTCCCGATTTGCAGGGAAAAATTATTGATGTTTTAGAAAAAGGTTATTATTTGAACGACAAAATTATCCGCTATGCCAAGGTGGTGGTCGGTAAATGACTGGATATTTTTAGAGGTGGAAAAAAGTAATTAGAGCTTCAAATTCAAAAAGGCAATACAATTTATTACAATGGCAAAGCGAGATTTTTACGAAATATTAGGCGTTTCAAAGTCTTCTACAGATGCTGAAATCAAAAAGGCATATCGAAAAGTAGCCCTCAAATTTCATCCCGATAGAAATCCTGGAGATGCAGAATCGGAAGCCAAATTTAAAGAGGCGGCTGAGGCTTATGAGGTGTTGAGTAATAAGGAGAAAAGAGCAAGATACGATCGATTTGGTCATGCAGGTGTTAAAGGCGGGCCCGGAGGCGGTGGCGGCTTTAGTGGTGGTGGTATGAACATCGAAGATATTTTTGAAAATTTTGGTGATATCTTTGGCGATATTTTTAGTGGTGGTCGAGGCGGTGGCGGAAGACAACGACAACAAAGAGGCACAGGAGGCAGAGGCACAAACTTACGAGTGCGTGTAAAACTGACTTTGGAGGAAATTGCAAAAGGAGCGCAAAAGAAAATAAAAGTGCCTAAATATGTGGGCTGCAATACTTGCTCGGGAACGGGGGCAAAAGATGGTAGTGCATTTTCGACCTGTACAACCTGCAATGGCATGGGAGCAGTTCGACAGGTGACCAACACGTTTTTAGGTCAAATGCAGACAACTACAACTTGTCCAAGCTGTCAAGGTTCGGGTAAAATGATTACCAATAAATGCAATTCTTGTAAAGGCGACGGTCGAGTATATGGTGAAGAAACCATTACGATTGATATTCCTGCAGGCGTAAGCGAAGGGATTCAATTGTCTATGACGGGCAAAGGAAATGCAGGGGAACGAGGTGGTTCGGCAGGTGATTTGATTATTGGTATTGAAGAAATTCCACACGAACATCTTCAAAGAGAAGGAAATGATGTCATTTATGCTTTGCATATCAGCTTCATTGATGCGACTTTGGGAACAACCGTAGAAATTCCAACAATCAGCAACAAGGCAAAAATTAAAATTCCACCAGGCACTCCTTCGGGCAAAATTTTCCGATTGAAGGGCAAAGGGATTCCTGCGGTTAATTCTTATGGAACAGGAGATCAATTGGTAGAGGTGAATGTTTGGATTCCGAAAAATTTGAGTGCTTCTGAAAAAAGTACTTTAGAAAAACTCCGAAATTCACCCAATTTCCGACCAAACCCAGGGAAAGGAGACAAGAATTTCTTTGACAAAATGAGAGATTACTTCAACTAAGGGATACTAAAAAAATAAACCCCGATTTAGACTTTTGTAGTTTTAATCTGAAATTCTTTTTTTGTAAAAAAAATCAATTTCCTTCAAAAAACAAACTATAAAAGTCTTCGTTTTAATATGTGAAACTTATTTTTTAGAACAAGTCACAGACCTTTGATTTCTCTAGTGCTTCAATTGTTAAGTGCTTGACACTCCTTTCTATTGAGCAAAAACATTGATAACCAAGCAATATAACAATAGAACCATTCAACACTAGTTTCACTTCATTTCCCCCTTCACCCTTTTCCACAATATCCCAAAAACTTCCCCTATATCCTCAGGAATTTTTCGAGTCTCATAAAACTGGACATTGCCGTTTTCGTCCCTACTCAAAGGAAAAGAAAAAACATAGCCCATATTCTGACCTTCAAAGCCCATTTTGCCAAACTTGAAGTCGTTAAAGATGATTTGTTTCCCTCGTTTTTCGACCACATAATAATCATTGGAAAACCACTTCAATCGGTCAATTTCATAAGTATTGTTATAATCTCCCAATAATTCTTCATTACGAGGAAAAAATTGGAAATCAATCTTTTTGTCGACATCATCGAAGAAAGAGTGATAACCGATGTAATAGCCATCTTCGACTTCTGCAACAACATACCAAAGTACATTTTGGATGGGAGAAGGAGCTGACATAAAGCGAGAATAGGGAATGTTTTGTTTGTGTAGTGCTGTTTCAAAAGCACTATTGGCATTGGACTTATTGACCAAAGTAAGACACAAATACAAGGTACTGAATGCCAAACCTGCTATACTTACCCACCTTCGTTTTGGGTTGTTTCGTTTCAAAAAAGAACAGACAATGATGGACAATAAAAACGGAATGGTATAAATCGGGTCAACAATAAAAATACTATTGAAGCCCACTCGATAGTCGCTAAATGGTAAAAACAACTGTGTTCCATAAACTGTAAAAGCATCTAAAAGCGAATGGGTCAAAAAACCCAAACCAAACAGCAATGCCCAATCTCGAAAAGTAGTGGTATTGTCGGGTGATTTGCTGTACCATTTTTGAAACAACCAAGCCATGAATAATCCGCCTATAATAGCAAAAAAGATGGAATGGGAAATGCCTCTGTGTACAGTCAAGCGACCAAGGGTATCTAAAAAAGGAAAAAATACGACATCCAAATCGGGAATCGTTCCTGCCAAACCGCCCCATAAAAGGGCTTTGTTACCGATTTTTTTACCGAGAACCGCTTCTCCTACGCCTGCGCCTAATACAAATTGGGTGATGGAATCCATTAATGAATGAAAATTGAAATACAAATGAAGATCAAAACAAAAGACTTCTGTGTCTTTTATACAAATCCAGTAAAACTACAAACACAAAGGTAGAAATAGTGTTCAAATCTTTGTCTTTTACTATCTTTAAGGCAAACTAAAATATTAAATTAGGCAGTTATAAAATTTAAATTGCTCGCTTACAAAGTATTGTTTGAATTTGCATTTGAGTTTTTTATTTGAGTTTGC
>JBMYXW010000472.1:0-3532 GCA_049608825.1 Chitinophagales bacterium | reverse complement strand
GAATACAATTATCAACATAAACACGTAAATACATGCAGATAAAAGACAAAAGAATCGGAGCAGAACATCCGACCTATATCATTGCAGAACTGTCGGGTAATCACAACCAAGATTTTGATTTAGCGGTCAAAACGGTGTATGCGATGAAAGAAGCAGGAGCAGATGCGGTTAAACTGCAAACTTATACCGCAGATACCATCACCCTCGACAGCGAAAAACCCGACTTCAAAACCCGTCCAGACAGTCTTTGGGCAGGTCAAAAATTGCACGATTTATACAAAATCGCTTATACGCCTTGGGAATGGCAACCCAAATTGAAGCAGTTGGCAAACGACTTGGGAATGCACTGTTTCAGTTCTCCATTTGACAACAGTGCTGTTGATTTTTTGGAAGAAATGGATGTGCCAGCCTACAAAATTGCCTCCTTGGAAATCACCGATATTCCGCTTATCAAATACACTGCTTCAAAAGGAAAACCCATCATTATGTCGACAGGAATAGCTGATATTGCAGATATTGATTTGGCAATAGAAGCCTGTCACAGTGTTGGAAATCATGATATTGCCTTATTGAAATGTACTTCTGCTTACCCGACACCTTTGGAGGATTCTCATCTTCAAAGCATTCCTTTTCTTCAATCGAAATACCAAACAGTCATCGGACTTTCCGACCATACTTTGGGCACAATTGTACCAATTACCGCAGTAGCTTTGGGGGCAAGAATCGTAGAAAAACACTTCATTTTAGACCGCAATTTGGGAGGCGTAGATTCTGCTTTTTCATTAGATGCAGCTGAATTTAAAGGAATGGTCGACAGCATTCGAAATGTAGAAAAGGCATTGGGACGAAAAGACTATTTCCTTTCCGAAAAAGGTAAGAAAGCACGAGCCACTTCTCGCTCACTCTACATCACTCAAGATATGAAAAAAGGGGATGTTTTCACGATCGAAAACGTGCGTTCGGTTCGACCTGCTTATGGTTTGCCTCCTCGATATTTGGAGGAAATTTTGGGCAAAAAAGTGGCAGAAGATGTGGAGGCTGCAACGGCTTTGAAGTGGGAATTGATTGATTCATGATTAGGACAAGTTGCTTTTGTCTCTAAGTCATGAGGCAAAAATAGCTGGTTCAAGTGATAAATGGTAAAATATGTCTTTGTGATTGATTTTAAAAATATAGATATTCGTTTTATAATGGGGCTTGTAAGCCAATGTCTATATTGAAAATTGTTCCATCATCAAGATTTTTACTTCTATGAAAACACTAAAAAAACCTATTCTACTTTTTTGTATAGCTGCAATTGCAGGCAGTGTATTCCTACTGCAAAAAAACTCGTTGGGTTCTATTGCAGAAAAAAACGAGGCGGTTATTCTACAAGCCTCATCTCAAAAATTTGAAGAAAAAAACCATTCTTTTATTGGAGCTTATGAATACCTCATGCAGATGCGAGCGAATCCCAAAACAGGGCGAATTGATGCATCGGATGTGAGAAAAGCACACCAGGCTGCAGACAAATTGGCTCAAAACCGAATCAAAAAAGCAGATAATATTGACTGGAAATTTTTGGGCCCCAACAATGTAGGTGGGCGTACCCGTGCCATTTTGGTCGACAAAGATGATTCACAAAGAATGGTTATTGGAGGCGTGTCGGGCGGTATTTTTACCTCGAATGACGGGGGAGAAAATTGGACAGATCATCCTCAAAATACCGAATTTCTCTCCTTGTCTATTTCTGCCATTGCCCAAGCTCCAAATGGCGATATTTATGTGGGAACGGGCGAAAACTTTGATGGGCGAAGTTATGGTGAAGGCAAACTTGGTAATTCTGTTTTGCCAGGTACAGGTGTCTATAAATCAACGGATAGAGGCGAGAGTTTTCAGATTTTAGAGTCAACGATTCCCAATATTACAGGGGGCAGCAATATTTATGGCACAAATTGGGCTGCTATTCAAGATATTGAAGTGAGCCCTTTGGATGCCAATCGCATTTATGTGGCAACAAGTAGAGGAATTCAAATAAGCGAAGATGGAGGTGAAACATGGTCGAATGCCAATGGTGTTTTTTTCAATGACAGGGTCGCTTATGATGTCGCAATAGCAACAGATGGTACAGTACACTTACTTGCAGGAACGAAATACTATCGAGCAGCAGATGGGCTGAATTTTACAGCTGATTTTACAGGTGATAATCCCAATCAGTTTGAAATTTCTTCGGGTAATAAAGTACTGGCAATGTCGCCTACGGACAACAATTATATATACATCGTTACGGTGGTTCAAAGTAGTGGTTGTTTGCGAAAAGTATGGCAGTCAAAGGATGGAGGTGAAACTTGGGGTATAATTGGCGAAGGTGATACCATTGTTGGAGGAATAGACTTCAACCCTATGTTCAATGGTAGAGGTTGTCTAGGTTGGTATGCCTTGTGTGTAGTTGTCGACCCTGCAAATAAAGAACGCATTTTTTTAGGAGGGGTTACTTTGTGGTCATGGACACTAGAAGAGGATTGGAAACGACTGGATGGAGTTGCAACTCCTCACTATATTCATCCAGACAAGCACACATTGGTTTTTGACCCCAACAATTCCGATATTTTATACATTGGTTCGGATGGAGGAATTACTCGCAGCTTAGATGCTCAAAACTCATTTCCAAGTTTTGAAGCCATCAATCAAAATTACATCACTACGCAATTTTATGGGATGGCAGCCGATATTGAAGGTAACGTGATTGGTGGAACACAAGACAACGGAACTGTTTTTGTGGCTGCTGATGGTAGTTCTATTTACGAAGAAACGCAACCCTACCTTACTGGCGGTGATGGCGGTTTTTGTGCTATTTCCAAAATCAAACCTTTGGCATTTTTTATTTCAGCAGCTAATGGCGGCATTAAACGTTCTGGTAGTTCCAAACCTCCTTTCAGTAGTTTTTTTGATTCAAATATAGACTGTGGACCTACTACACCTGAGGGTGGTTGCCAACCAGATGGGGAAATGGATGGAAATCCACTTTTCATTACACCTTTTGTTTTGTGGGATGATATATTTGCCCATGCAATTGACACTACTGTATTCAACAGTAAGTTGATAACAGGAGCTTGTGACAGTCGTATATGGATGACGGAAGGTGCATTGGATTTTACGGCAATTCCCGCATGGAAAGAAATTGGCAGGTTTTCGGGAAATCGCTGTGTAAGCGCAGTAGCGGTTTCTTATGATGGAAAAACAGTTTATGCAGGGACGACTGATGGGAGAATGATGTGTATCACCAATTTAGATAGTAATCAGCCTACAAGCAAAGAATTTATAGCGAGTGGCGGTCAATATGTCTCAAGCATTGCTATGGATTTTAATCCTTCTCATATCGTTGTAGGTTTGGGGAATTATGGACAAGACCAAAACATTATGGAGTCTTTGAATGCCAATTCAACCAACCCTACTTTTTCTTCTATACAGCACAATCTGCCTTTGATGCCTGTCTATTCGGTGGCGAAAGATTTTTATGAACCCAATAGAATCCTTGCAGGAACAGAATTGG
>JBMYXW010000471.1:0-3538 GCA_049608825.1 Chitinophagales bacterium | reverse complement strand
GAAAGGTGACTCCTGTTCTCCGAAAAGAATCTCTTTTGAGAGCCAGAGAGGTTGTGCGTCAAGTCTATATGGACGAAAAGATAGAACGCTATATTTTGGACATCGTATTTGCGACTCGTAATCCCGAAAAATACGGGTTGGCGAATTTGAAGCCGCTTATCAGTTATGGTGGTTCTCCTCGTGCAAGTATCAATTTGGCTTTGGCATGTAAAGCTTATGCGTTTATCAAACGTCGAGGTTATGTGATTCCAGAAGATGTCAGAGCAATTTGCCACGATGTAATGCGTCACCGTATCGGCATTACCTACGAAGCCGAAGCCGAAAACATCACTTCTGAGAATATTATTGACGATATATTGAACAAGGTGGAAGTGCCTTAGCAATGCTAATGCTGAATGAATAAATGTTGAATTTTGAATAAGTAAAAATGCTCAAAATCAATACATTCTGAAGACATAAAATGTAAGACTATTTTTTCAGCATTCCTAATTGTTACTTCATTCAAAATTGCATAGATAAAAGTCACTCAACTACCACCTTCACCAATTCATTGATTCTATCCATCGTTTGGTGCATTTCTTTCTGAGTGTCAAACCGAAAAACAATATTCCCCAGAGCCGCACCAGCTTGATAAAATGGTGCGACTTTGCTTTTTTTGCTTATAAAGGAATGATGAGCATGAACCTTGTTTTTCAAACTGTTATCTAATTGTACAGCCTTTAAATTTCCCGCTTCAAGAGAATGAAGCATAAAAGAAGCATAATAACCTTCGGGTGAAAAAAAACGAGGTGCGGGCAATTGATAACGGGCATTCAAGCAGCCCTCTACCGAAGCCGCTACCAAATCCACACCATAAGTCAGTTGAATCAAAAGGGGAATGTAATTGCCGCCACATCGAGGACCGATTTCATTGACAAATATTTTTTTCTCTTTGGTTATCAATACATCCAAGTTAAATGCCCCCTGATAATAACCTGCTTTGAGTAGGATTCGTTCTAAGCTTTCTGCCACTTTTTTGAGCAAGGAAATCGAGTGTTGGCTCGGAAAGGTTTCGGCATAAGGAGCCATAAATCGAGGGTCTTGGTAAAAATGCCCGTCCCCAAAAGCGACAAACAATAATCTTCCCATTTCCATATAGCCATCTCCACAAACCTGCCTACCTTGTTTTTCGATGTATTCCTCAATAATAATTTCCTTTTTGATAGACACCTCAAAAGCTTCATTTATTCGACGTTCTGCCTCTTCCAATGTCCGCACAATGCCCACTCCCCTACTCCCCGAACGATCAACGGGCTTCACTATTACAGGCAATTTTGCCAAACGAAGGTAAGCCATTGCAGTTTCTTTTTCTCCTGACTCGAAGCTTTGAAAAAATTGAGTTTGCAGTTCTTCTCTTTGCAGAAATTGACGAAACTGGGCTTTGTTGGTCAGCCTTAAAGTTGTCTCATAATTTGCCCCTGGCAGCTTCAATTTCTCCGAAACATAGGCTACGGCAGGCATTGATACATCAGAGGCAAAAGTCATAATGCCATCTATTTTTTCTTTTTCTGCAATTTTCAAAATACCTTTTTTGTCGACCGTACTGACATTGTAAGCCCTTTCGGCAAGTTGGTGACCAGGGTTATCGGGATTGTTGTCGGAGGTGATGACCGTATATCCTCGACTCTTTGCATATTGGATAGGAGGCAGTTGGAAAGTTGCTGCTCCTAAAAATAATATTTTTTTCATTTGGTTTGAGTGCTTGGTTGATGGTGATGGCTGACTGGTAGATTTGTGACTAATACAGCAAAAAATAAATGGATGGTAGCCATTTAGACTGATTCACAATCACCGAATAACCAATCTCTGTGAATATCGTTTGTCTCCACTGATGACTTCAAGAACATAGACCCCACTATTTAAATCGCTCAAATCAAGCTCTTCTTGGTATAAAACACTCTTTTTCATACTCGAATGGGCAAAAACACTGCGCCCTGTCGCATCAAAAATTGTCAAATCTACTGCTCCAATGTCTTCTCCTTCAAAGGTCATTTGAAAACGCCCATCATTCGGATTCGGTGCCAATTGAAGCAATAAACGAACAGAGGGCGAAAATATACCGACAATTTCGGTGAAACCTAACTCGTCCGCTTTCACAAAGTACATTTCCACCGAATTATTCACACTCACTGCGCCTGTCATTGCATAGCCGCCATCTTGGGTTTGTAGTCCATCGTAAAAAACAGGAAATGTACCCACATCTTCTCCAAACAAGCGTATCCATTTTTCACTGCCAAAACCATCTGTTTTCAACAAAAAACTGCGTCTTTGGGCATCTCCAGATTCTCCCACATTTCCGATAAAAATGAACCCATTATCGGTCGTTTGTTCTACCACATAATTGTTGAAACTGTACTCTTCTGTCAGCATTTCCCGTTCCCACAATACACTGCCAGATTCGCTTAATTTTGCCATTAAAAGATTGGAAGTACTTGCCGTTTCACCTGTTTGTCCTCCAATCAGCACAAAGCTGCCCGAAATGGTTTCGGTCACATCAAAAGCCCTTGACAACAAAGATGCACTGCTTCCCATCAAACGTTCCCAAACCATATTGCCATTTTCGTCGGTTTTGACCACTTGAAGTGGCGTGTAAAAAGCGTTGGTTTCGGGGTCTTGCTGAAAATTGGCTCTTCCTGCCAAAATATAACCGCCATCACTTGTTGGGTGAATATTGTAGGCTACATTACCTGTATAACTGTTTTCCCAAACAATTTCTCCTGTGTCGTCTATCTTGGCAATATAGACACCTCCTGCCAACAAACGCCCACTTACTATCCATCCGTTATCTGCTAAAACATTGACTGCCTTCGTAAAAACGGGTAACAAGGATTCAAACCTTCGAGACCAAAGCACATTTCCTTTATCATCGGTTCGGGTAAATTGGGGCAATAAAAGCCCTGTTTCGTCTGCACTGATGCCGTAAATTCCAAACCCACCATCATTTGCCTGTGCAACATTGTAGGCTACATCCCTGCCATTGAAGAAGTCAAGCGTTTTGGACCACATCACCTCTCCTTTTTTGGTGAGTCGAAGGAGATAAATATCCAAATCACCTCTTTCATTGAAGCTGTCAGAATGACCACTGAGTAAATACCCTTCGTCTGCTATTTCTAATAGACCAAAGCTTTGGTCAAAGTCTGCATTGCCGATGCCGCCATAACTTTGGTGTAAAATTTCTTCGCCCATTGCAGTCAGATGAATCGCCAACACATCGTTTCCAGAGCCATTGAAGCTGTCGGCTGTTCCTGCAATAATCAATTCGTTTGAAGAAGTCAATACAATATCATTTCCATTTTCGTAACCGCCATAGCTGTACCTTTCTTCAAAAAGTAGGTTTCCTTCTTTGTCCAACTTCAAGGCAAAAATTTCTGTGCCTTCATCCACATTGTCCAACAAGCCTTCTCCAATTATCCACAAAGTACTGTCTGCCATTTCGACCATTCGTTGAGGCTCAATATTATCACCCAGAACGGTGTGTGTTTGAGTCCAAAGACTGCTG
>JBMYXW010000470.1:0-3538 GCA_049608825.1 Chitinophagales bacterium | reverse complement strand
TTCTAATCCTAAATATGAATTGGGCATTAGTGGTGTGGTTGTTAAAAGTGGTTTAATTTTTTACAAGAAAGTAAGTAGTTTATTGGGGTTGAAGCAAAAAGTGAATGATATTTTTATTGGGTTTATATTCAAAAAAAATGAGGTTTATTTGAACTAGGAATTTTATTTTCAGTGCTGCAAAGTTACGAGGGAAATAAAGAGTATAAAACAGCTTAAAAACGTATTTTATGAAAACAGTAAAATACGTAGAAAGTACGCATTTTACTTACTTCCGTTGTTTGTCTCAAAAAGGACAGCCTATAAATAGAAATGAAAATCCAAAAAAACGGTAGCTTCGTAGATTGTAATGAATCAAAACAAAAAACAACATGTCTTCATCTTATTTAAAAACTACGGCAAACCTTTACAAAGAAGCTGCTGAAAGCCCACAGGTAGGGCTGTGCTGTACGACCACTCCAATATGGCAATTACCAGGTTTGGAGATTCCCGAAATCATGCTTCAAATGAACTATGGTTGTGGCAGCACTGTCAATCCAAGAGACTTGGTCAATGAACCTACCATATTGTATGTAGGCGTTGGAGGCGGTATGGAGCTGCTACAATTTGCCTATTTTAGCCGCAGACAAGGGGGCGTTATTGGAGTAGATGTAGTAGATGAAATGTTGGATGCTTCTGCCAAAAACTTTACCGAAGCCGAACACTTGAATGACTGGTTCAGTGCCGATTTTGTAGATTTACAAAAAGGAGATGCTTTGGATTTGCCTTTGGAGGATGAATCAGTAGATGTAGCAGCTCAAAATTGCCTGTTCAATATCTTCAAAGAAAGTGATTTGAAATTGGCATTGCAGGAAATGTATCGGGTATTGAAGCCAGGCGGTCGTTTGGTTTTGTCTGACCCCACTTGCGAACAAACAATGCCCGAAAATTTGAAAGACGATGAACGTTTGCGTGCCTTGTGCTTGAGTGGCGCATTGCCCCTCGAATCTTACATCAAGGTTATTACAGATTGTGGATTCGGAACTGTTGAGGTCCGAGCCAAAAGACCTTACCGCCTACTGTCTCCCCAACACTACGACACAAATGATCTTATTTATATCGAAAGCGTAGAAGTGTGCGCCATCAAAAATGAAATGCCAAAAGATGGTCCTTGTGTTTTTACGGGCAAAACTGCCATTTACTTTGGAGGCAAAGAATATTTTGATGATAACAAAGGTCATACGCTTCTTCAAAATCAACCTTTGGCTGTCTGTGATAAAACCGCAGGTGCTTTAGGGAGTCTTGGACAAAATGATATTTTTATTTCGGAATCCACTTGGTTTTATGATGGAGGCGGGTGCTGTTAGTGTAGCATAAGTACCTGTACAATTTTGAATAATGAATGATAAATTTTGAATAAAAACTGCTATTTATTTAGGTTAAGTATTTGGACAAAATCAGATTGAATCAACAAATTCATTAATAGCTTGATAAAGAGCAAACTCGAACCTCACTTCTCTTTTCTGTCTTCCTACTAATATAAAAAAGAGGAAAGCTATCACCAAGCTTTCCTCTTTTTTTACTTTTTTTTGAAACTGGAATCCTTTTTGCAACGTAGAGGGTGAAGTCAAAAACAAGCCATTTAGTTTTAACTCTAAAATACTATTCAATTTTTGACAATTTTAATTAACACTCAAATTTTATAGCGATGAAAAAGATTACACTTTCCGAACTAAAGAAACTTAACAACGTCAAAGAAGTAAATGATTCTAAGATGACCAATGTCAAAGGAGGTAACTCAACCAAGCCCCCTGTGATTAAATTGGTCTTAGGAGCAGTAAAAAATAACTTAGGTTTTATTCCTCCTCCAGGTATCTAATATTAATTTTACTTTATTGTGTATTTTGTTGTTAAGAATTGACATGAATATCCAATACAAAATGCCAAATTCTTGTGAATCCTCCTTGAAGTTGGCATTTTTTTTGTTTTCTACTTATTTCTTTTTGGAAGATATTTCACTGAAGTAGAATGACATTGATTCACATTCTACTCGGGCGAAAGCCCAAGTTATTATTCTATATGAAATCCTTTACACCATATCTTTACATCATTGTCTGCTTGTTTCTAAGCCCACTTGTATTTTCACACACCTCTGTCACTGATAGTTTGGCAATGGTATGGAAGGAAGTGGGAAACGAAAACGAGGATGATTTTGCAGTTACTTTTGAAACTGTAAAAAAATTACAATTGAGCGATGAAAAATTAGTAGAGGTAAAAACCACACTTGAAAACACACTTGTAGTTTGTCAAAACTCCAATAACTTCTCAAAAAAGAGCAAGCTACATGCACTTTTAGCCAATGTCTATATCTTAAAAAGTGCCAACGAAAAAGCGTATGAATCACTCCAAAAAGCACTTCAAATAGGGAAGAATGCTTTGTCTAAAAAAGAACGTATTTTGGTTTTGAAGCGCATCGCAGAACTCTCCCTTACAATGGGCAAGTACGAAGATGCCTATAGTTACCGCCTTCAAATATTGAAGATATACGAAGAATTGGAAGACAAGGAAGGTATTTATGCTACACTCTACAATGTTGGTTCTATCTTTTTTTACCAAGAAAATTTTCCACAAGCACTTATCCATTACCAAAAAGCACGAGAAATGGCGGAAGAGGCACGGGATAGTTCGATTCTCTATCGAAGTTTGGCTGCAATTGGTAGTGTCTATGGAGAATTGGAAGATAGTGATCAGTCTCTGGACTACAATTTGAAGTCTTTGAGAATGGCAGAAAGCATGAAGTTTGATATGGGAATAGCCTACTCAGCCCACAATGTAGGACTGAATTATGAAATTCTTGGTCTGCCAGAAAAAGCCCTCAGCTACTTCGAGCAAGCACTTCAATTGATGCAAAAAATGGGCGACAAGTTTGGGCAAGCCAATTGTCTGCAAGCCATTAGTAAGATTCACTCTCAAAATAAACACCACAAAAAAGCCATTGACCATTTGACACAAGCACTGACAATCAATCAACAATTAGGAGACCTTTCCAGAATCAGAGAGCTCTATTTGGATATGTCCAAAACCTATTTTGATGCGGGTAATTCGGTCAAGGCCTATGAGGTACAAAAAAACTACATCGAACTGCGAGATTCTCTCATCAAAGAAGAAACCATGCAGCAGATGGCGAATTTGAAGCAGGCGCATGAGTTGGAAAAGAAAGAGAATGAGAAGCAAATTGCCATCATGGAATCGGAGCAGGAAATCGAACAAATTTACAGATATGTTTTTTTAGTGGGATTGAGTTTTTTGTTATTGGCAGCATGGTTGTTTTACAGCCGTTACCAAGAACAAACGGCTATGAACAAACTTTTGGCACAAAAAAACGAAGAAATTCAACTCCAAAACAACAAATTGGCGACTTCCAACCGAGAACTCGAACAATTTGCTTACATTGCTTCCCATGATTTGAAGGAACCCCTGCGAAATATTGGCGGTTTTACCAGTTTACTCGAAAGACGTTACCTTGCGGAAGGAGACGAAGACGCAAAGGACTTTATGCGTT
>JBMYXW010000469.1:0-3542 GCA_049608825.1 Chitinophagales bacterium | reverse complement strand
CATATCGACTTTTACAATAACGATGTCGCAGTAAGAAGGTACTTTGTTAAAAAGTGTTTGTTTTTGGTTGGTTGTAACGGCAACGTTGTTGATACCTAATTGTCTAAGGTAATTTGCCAATTGATTTACAATGATATTATTGCCTTCATCTACCTGTTGTTGAGCTGCAGGAGGGAGGTCAATTCTTGCAGCATTTACACCACTCAAAAACTGTTGGAAAGGTAAATCTGGATTGGAATTTGTCGTGTTGATTGTTTGGGCATTCAGGGCTAAAATATTGAATAAACTCAATAATAAAATGTAGAAGCTTTTCATGATAAGGGCTTTGAGAGTCTAAAAATAAATTGAGGTGGCTTTTCTTTGATGGTGGCTTTAATATTCAGTCAATAAGAATTAGGCAAAAAGTTTACCAAAAAATCCTATCCAAACCCTATTCATTAAAAAGAAATCATTATTTTTATATCATTTATGCTTGACAATCATTTGTTTAAAGAAGATGAGCTTGTATAAGAACTTGTTTCACATCTATATGAACCTCGCCTATATATTTCAAAAAAAGAACAAGTCTTTTGGAGTGTAAATATTTGATTATCAATGCGAAAAGCAAAGTTTCAAAAAAGGCAAAATATGAATATGTTTTTTGAAAACAACATATTCATAAAAACACCAAGGCCTTGTCAAATATGATTTGACAAGACCTTGGTGTTCCGAAATAAAAAATCTTAGAACTAAGTGAACAGACAAAAATAGCTTAACCTAAGAGTTTGATTGTTAATTCATTCAAAATTTATCATTCAGCATTCAAAATTGTATGAGTACTTATTCAATAGTCACTTTGGTAATGTGTGCAGCACCACTTGTTTCACTGCGAACTTCGGTAGGCTCTCCTACATAAAGCACTTGACTCGCACCTGAAAGATCTGCATCTAAGTGATTCACAACATTGATGTGTGCAGTACTTGCTCCTGATACTTCTGCTTCTATATTTGTAGCTTCTGCATTGAAGTCTTTAATAACTGTATGACTTGTACCCGTCAATTCCATTTCTGACAATTCGGGCATAGTTAAATGAAGATCTAATTTGGATCCATTACTTGACTTTGTAAAAAATGACCACTTATTGTTCATCGACACCTCCAATGTATTGCCATCTCGTTTTACGCTTGCTTTTTCGAGTTTATCGTCTCCTTCATGACTCACCAAAGTCACATTGAAGTCATCGCCTTGTTGAACATAGACATTGAAGCTTCCTGCAATATCCAACTCATCGAAATCGGTAATGTCAAAATTTTGGTATGGTCTGTAACCGAAATTGCAGGGATAGAAAAAGCGTCATCTTTTAATTACTCTGCTTCCTCTGCCTCTCCTCCTTCAAACTCATTGTCTTCTGTACTGTCAATTTTCGACTCCTTCAACCCCGTCTCGGTCATCAACCAAGTTTTACCAACTATACCACTACCATAAGTATTCGTGACGTTTTTCACATCGTAGAACATCTTATATTCATTTTCATAAATCGCTTTGGATTGATTGTCAAAAATTACTTCATCAAAACGAATGTCAGGCAAATTTACACCTATGCCCATACCTCTATTGTGATAGCCAGAACGCAATTGACTATAATAATTATCTTCCAAAATCTTCAAGTGAAGTGTTTGTGCATTCACATTCAATCTTTCGCCAGGAATAATCATCGTACTTCTTGAAGAGAAATTATTATCATAAGTAGTTCCGCCTACTGCAATCAAGCTAATCAAACTCAATATCCACAAGAAACCCAAACCTCTCCCCCAACTTGCCGACTGCAAGCGCACATTAAAAGAGCGACGCAAAACCGCATAACTGATAAAAAGAATAGGAATACCTATCAAAAAGAGAGTGCTGATGATTCCCATTACGATAGGCATAGAAGAAGATAAAACAAAAGTGACAAGAGGCTTCGAGAAAATAAACAAACTACCAACAATGGCTATCAGCGCTGTTCCCAAAGAAATGAGCATAACGATTCCTAAAAAAATGAAGAATCCTTTGAGAATAGATCCGCTCGCTTTGAAGACCTTAGGAGCGGATTTTTTCACCTCGTGTTTCGCCTGCTTAAAAAAAAACTTAGTTTTTTTTCCATTTTCGCTTTTGCTGAAATCTTCAATCGTAGTTTTCAGATTGTCCATTCCCTCTTTCACGATTTTTTCGATATTCGACACATTGATAGGCTCGCCACGCATTGCCAGTTTTTGGGCAGGCGTTTTGGCTTCGGGAACAATCGACCACAATAAGATATAAGGCAACAAACCCCAACCTCCTGTGAAGAAAGAAATCGCAAAAGCCATACGAATCCATATCGGATCTTCAATGCCAAAGTAATCACTCAAACCTGCACAAACACCTCCCATAAAGGCTTCTTCGGAGTTTCGATACAAGCGGCGACTTTTTTTGCGATTGCTTGCTCGCTCACCTTTCGGAATATCTTTCGTAGAATGACCTCCTTGATGCTGGTTCTCATTGACCTTTTCATAGACATGCGCTTGGGCATGACCTGCTTCTGGCCTCATCAAATTGGTCGGGAAGCCCCATGACTCCAATTACTTGACTCACATCAGAAGGCAAAATCACCTGTCTTTTGGATTGGAATAAGGTTTCTTGAAACATTTCAGCCACACGAGCTTCAATATCTTCGAGGATTTCGTCTGCTCCCTCTTCATGGGAAAAATGACGGTTGATAGAATCAAGATAGCTTTCCAATCTGGTAAAAGCATCTTCTTCTATGTGAAAAAATATACCGCCTAAATTGATGCTAACTGTTTTATTCATGATTCGGAATATTTTGAGGAGTTATGATTGAGGTTGTTGATTGAACTGTGTGAACCAGTTGATCCCAAGTAATCTTTAGTTCATCTTTAAAGGCTTTGCCCTCTTGGGTAAGGCTGTAATATTTGCGTGGTGGACCGACTTCAGATTCTACCCATCGATAGGTAATCAAACCTATCTTTTTCAGACGAGTCAAGAGCGGATAGAGTGTGCCATGTACAACAATCAAAGCATTCTTTTCCAATGCGTCAATGATTGTTTTAGCGTACATTTCTTCTTGACCCAATAAGGATAAAATGCAAAATTCGAGAATGCCCCTTCGCATCTGTGCCTTAGCATGGTCTAACTTTTCTACAATTTTTTGATTCATACCATCTAATTTAAAACTTTTTAAGGTACTATGCAATACAAGGTACTGTATTTATTGGGTAGAACTACTGATTCCTTCAAAAAGTTCCACCGAACAGTGCTTTTTTGGAGAAAATTAACATTTTTTAAGGTACTATGTGGTATTGTAGTACCTGTTTTAGCCTGCTACATCTTTTTCCAAAAAACACAAATAATAATTTGGAAATATTTAAAGACAAACTTTTTTCATATATCCTTGGATTTTAAAAATATTTTTTATATAGACTCTATGAAACATATTTTATTTTTTTATAAGGAATAAAAAATATTATTTCATGTTTTAAAAAACAATTGTTTAAGAAAGTGCCTGTCAAGAGATGCCTAGAGTA
>JBMYXW010000468.1:0-3543 GCA_049608825.1 Chitinophagales bacterium | reverse complement strand
CTCGCTTACAAAGTATTGTTTGAATTTGCATTTGAGTTTTTTATTTGAATTTGCCGAAGTCTTTTCTTTTTCAGAAAAAGAAACCTCAAAAGTTTATATCCAATTTTTCCTGCAAAGAATGTTCTGTTCTAACCTTCAAATAACTTTTAAGTTTGAGAAATACGGCTCAAACCTATCAAATTTAAGAGTTTTATGTCTTTGTCCATAATATATGCCTCCAAATCGAGCCACTTTTTCGCAAGTTTACAAAAAACATTAGAGTAATTTTTTATTTGAAAAATAAAAAGAATACCATCTTATTTGTTTTTTCTCAAAGCTACAATCTCACAAAATTCTCCGATATTTGTAACTATCTTAACCTTCAAGCAATTTTTTCTCAATGATTTATTTTGATCACGCTGCAACAACCCCTTTAGCTCCTGAAGTTTTGGAGGCAATGCTGCCTTATATGCAGGACTTTTATGGCAATGCCTCCTCTATTCATGCAATGGGTCGCCGAAGCCGTACTGCCATAGAGCGAGCCAGAAAAATCATTGCAGGACATTTGAATGCTTCGATTGGTGAAATTTTCTTTACTTCCTGTGGCACCGAATCCAGCAATATGGCATTGACCGCAGCCATTCGAGATTTGGATGTGAAGCACATCATCAGCTCTCCCATTGAGCATCATTGCGTTTTCCACACCATTGATGCGCTTGAAAAGTATGGTGAAGTACAAAAACATACCATTCGATTGTTGCCCAATGGACATGTTGATTTGGTGCATTTAGAAGAAATACTACAATCCCTTCAAAATGAACCGATGTTGGTTTCCTTGATGCACGTCAACAATGAAATCGGCAATATATTAGACATTCAAAGGGTGAGTGAATTGTGTGAACAATACAAGGCATTTTTACACTCCGATACGGTACAAACTTGGGGTTTTCAACGTATAGATGTACAGAAGACAAAGGTGAATTTCTTGACAGGATCGGCGCATAAATTTCATGGACCTAAAGGAATCGGGTTTATTTATATCAATGCGGATTACCCTGTTCAGCCCTTTCTCTTAGGCGGTTCACAAGAGCGCAATATGCGGGCAGGTACCGAAAATGTGTATGGTATTGTGGGAATGGCAAAAGCACTTGATTTGGCTTACACACATTTAGAAGAAAATCGAATACATATTTTGGGCTTGAAAAATAAGATGATGGCTGCCCTTCAAGAACACATTCCCAGCATTTACTTCAATGGCGACGCAGAGGGCAGTTCAAGCTATAAAATCCTCAATGTCGCTTTTCCTCCAAGCACAACTGCCGACCTTTTGCTGTTGAATTTGGACATTGCAGGAATTTGTGCCTCTGGAGGAAGTGCTTGTAGTTCGGGGGTTGATAAGGGTTCTCACGTTTTGCAGGCTTTGCAGGGAGAGGATTCTACAACGGTCAATGTACGTTTTTCTTTTTCACGATTCAATACGGAGGAAGAAGTCGATAAAGTTGTGCAGAAATTGAAGGAAATTTTGAAGATTTAGTGGATTGGTGGTTCGTTGGTTCGTACTTAGTAATTCGAGCCTATTTTTCAATATCAAAACTCATAAATCATGTAACCCTACCTCTTAAATCCACCTAATAATGCGTATGAAATTTTTATAAAAATGAAGAAAATAATGACAGAACTTCATCGAAGTTCGCTCCAAACATGGTAAGCAGATTGTTCTGAGATTCAACTCCTAATGGAGTTGGTAATTTCACCTTTAGGCAGTACCTACAAATATTTCACTCCTAATGGAGTGGTTTCACTAAAACCAATCCAACTAATCACAAACCAACCAAATTTGACCAATTCTAAAAACATAAACATTGTCCTCCCCTGTTACAATCCCACCAAAAGTTGGGCAACAAATATTGTTAAATCATTGAAGGATATTCAAGTTCTTCTACCTGATGTGATTTTTCACTTGATTCTCGTAAACGACAGTGCTTCAAAAGGTATTACAGATGCCGATATCCATTATTTAGAACAAAGAATTTCCCATTTCCAATACATTCAATATTCTCCAAATCGGGGCAAAGGTTATGCTTTGCGGCAAGGAATCAGTCAAGTTGAGCATGATATTTGCATCTATACCGATGTAGATTTTCCTTATGAAGCCAAAAGTTTTGCAGCGATTTATCGATTACTTGCAAGCAAAGAAGCAGATATTGCAGTGGGCATCAAAGGACAGAACTACTACAAAAATGTTCCTGCGATGCGGGTCAAAATCTCAAAGTTACTCCGTTTTTTTATTCGTTTTTTCTTGAAAATGACCATCACCGACACCCAATGCGGACTCAAAGGTTTCAACCAAAAAGGCAAAGCCGTTTTTATGAAAACTACAATTGACCGCTACTTATTTGACTTGGAGTTTGTATATCTCGCCGACCGAAAAAAATCGGGCGTGAAGATGCTGCCCGTAGTGGCTCAACTCAAAGAAGGCGTTCGTTTTTCGAGTATGAACAGTCGTATCTTATTGACGGAAGGGATAAATTTTTTGAAGATTCTAGGTAAGACCTTCTTGGGAAGAATTTGAGAAAAGTAAATACACCAAAACAAAGTAGAAATCTTTGAAGATTGGCTATTTTTGCAGCCTTAGTAAGGATAAATCAATAAAAACATACGCATGTCTCAAAAATTCAAAAGCAATAATCTAATCCAAAAACCCAAATACAAGCGAATTTTACTGAAACTAAGTGGGGAAGCTTTGATAGGGAAAGGGGATTTTGGAATTGACCCCGAACAGATTATGGAATATATCCAACAGGTAAAGGATATTGTATTGGCAGAGAAAGTTCAAGTGGCGATTGTCATTGGAGGTGGTAATATTTTTAGAGGAATGCAAGGAGAAGGTATGGGAATTGACCGAGCTTCGGGCGATTATATGGGAATGTTGGCAACGGTGATGAATGGTATTGCACTACAAAATACACTTGAAAAAGTAGGGCTGGAAACTCGTCTAATGTCTTCTATCGAAATGAACAAAGTTTGTGAACCTTATATTCGCCGTCGTGCTATTCGACATTTGGAGAATGGTCGAGTGGTAATTTTGGCAGCAGGTACAGGCAATCCCTTTTTTACAACTGATAGTGCAGCTGCACTGAGAGCCGTTGAAATCAAAGCAGATGTGATATTGAAGGGAACACGAGTAGATGGAGTTTATACAGCCGACCCTGAAAAAGACAAGAACGCCCAAAAATTTGACACTATTTCTTTTGACGAAGTATTGACTCGAAAATTAGGTGTTATGGATACTACTGCTTTTACTCTTTGCCAAGAAAACAATATTCCTATCATTGTTTTTGATGTAAACGAAATAGGTAATCTTCGCAAAATCGTTCAAGGGGAAGCGATTGGTACTTTGGTCGAAAGACTTTAGACAAATTCAAATTAAAAATTCAAATGCAAATTCAAACAATATTTTGTAAGCGAGTGAATTAAATTTCAAGAATGCCTAATTTAATATTTTAGTTTGCTTTAGTGGTGAATGGTTTTATTATTGAATTATACTATAGCTTAACATAAGTA
>JBMYXW010000467.1:0-3546 GCA_049608825.1 Chitinophagales bacterium | reverse complement strand
CAAATAGAGTTTGAATTTTATGACATTGATGGAGTAAGAACCACTTTTTATGCAAAAAAATATGTAAAAGGAGAATTTGAGGTTAGTAATGAGGAACTTCCAACTTGTAAATTGAGTTGTGGAGCAGCATTTGGAGGAAAGGTAGAAGTGAAAATTCTCGGCTTTGAACTCAATCCTAGTCCTGCGGAGTATGAAGCTGATTTTGCTACATTTTATGAATGCCCCGAAAATGGTTTGACGGAAGAAATCAATGCTTTTGTTCCCGATTCTATTTTGAATATATTGGAGGATTTAGATATGCCCATCAATGAGGGTTTTGACCCTCCAAATATTGTAGGAAAGTATTTTGCAACTCCTTACATACTAAAATCTTCTAATGTTTCAAATGATTATGAAATTGGACACGTTTTTGGAGATTTAACTTTAGAGTTTTCCAACTTCAATCAAGAGGATTTAACACTTGTGGTTAAACGGGAACAAGGAGGTTCGCAAGGTGAAGGTTCAGGGAGTTTTATTGTAGGTACGGGAAATGATTTTTCAGTTTTTGTCGAATTAGATTCAAGTAAGCCCAATGGAACTCACAGCAAATTGGGATTGGTTTATTCAGGAACGATTGTTTCAGGAGGTATTTCGGATTTACATACAGCACTTGTTATGTTGGACGATTATGGAGACGTGAACGATGAACTTATTAAAATTGGAGAAGCCAGAGTAATTATTGATGGAGATGGCTTTTCTCCCAAACAATAAAGCGTAGTTTATTTTTTGAGTGTTTCAAAGATAAAAAAACAAAAAGCCCTTAACATTAGAGAATGTTAAGGGCTTCAATTTTTATAAAAAACCAGCGACTCATTTTACAAGTCACCAATCATTTTTTACTACTAAAAGAAAAGTTTCAAACCAGCATTCCAAGTACGACCAAAGCCATACCATCCACGAGTATCACTAATCAATTTGTCAGTTGAATCACCCGCACGGTATCTGTCTTGTGCTTCTGCAATATATTCCGTATCAAACAAGTTGTTGATATTTACGTTTGCTCTTGCATCCAAACCTGCAAATTTGAATTTCCAAGCCATGCCAGCATCTACCAAACTGTAAGAAGGCAACTGCAATGCTTGAATACCTTGAAGCTCAGGATTGTCACGGTCAGCAGGGTCATAACTTGCATACAAATTGTCGAAGTAGAACCAGTTGGCATTGAAAGTCAATCCATTTCCAAGATTGATATCTGTTCCAAGCCCCATAGTAGTTTGAGCAGAACCTCCTACCTTCAAACCGTCAATGTAGTAAGTAGCATCACCCAATACATTTTGAGAATCGTCTGTAATCGTACCAGTAGGATTGTTTTTCCATTCCCAGTTGTTGATTCCTGCAAAACCTGTCAATTTTACATTAGAAGAAATACGAGCATTGAAGTCCAACTCTAGCCCGCTGTGATTGGCATCTACCCCCAAAAGACTTGCAAAATAGATTTGACCATTTCCATCTCTTGTGTTGAGAGATTCTGTTTTGTCACTCCAGTCAGTGTAGTAAGCGTTCAAGTTGGCTGCAAAGCCAGTGGTGCGAAGACCATATCCCAACTCAAAAGCAACTACGTTTTCGTTTACTGCATCTTCATTCGCTTCATCATTATTAAATGTAGGAAATAAAGCATCGAAGTAAGGTGCACGAGAAATATAACCTGCATTCATAAATACATTGTGGTTGTCATTGATGTTGTAGTTCGCACCAATTTTTGCATTTCCACCCGAAAAGCTCAACCAATCAGTGATTTGGTTGCCTGGTGTTTTGTTGAAGAAATCATATCTTCTCATTTGGGTAGCATTGTAAGCACCAGAAACGAAAGCTGACAATGGCCCTTTTGAATACTCCAACTGTGCAAAAAATCCATACCAGTTAATATCTTCATCGTTGTAGTAGTCAATCTTTTGGTCGTCAGGAACAGAACCAAACAATTTTGAGGCATCATTCGTAGGGCGAACCAAGTTACCTGTTACTTCTTTGAGCGTACCATCTGTTTGTGTAATCAAAAGTACATCACTTTGCTCATTAACATTGTCGTCGTCAAACCAGAAATCAAGCCCCAATAAATCAACCGTTTTTCGGTAGTGAGAACCTGTGTAGAATCTGAAATCCACTCCACCAGTAAGCGTCAAATTGTCGCTTAAATCTGTAGATACATTTGATAAAAGACCAAACCAAACATGCTCGTTCATTGAAGCTCTTTTGATCAAACCACCACGAGCATACGAACCATCTTCTCTTTCAAAGTAACCAATATTGTCTCTAATCGCACTTGTATCAGCAGGATTGTAGATAGGGTAATCATCGTTGAAAGTAGTGTTGTATTCACGGATTTTGTCAAACTCAAACTGTCCGTACTCATCTCTACCTTGTCTAAATTCTCTTTCTCTAAACTCCGTACCACCCAAGTCGCCAGTACCACCACCACGACCAACAGAGCCATACAATGCAGTAATCAAGTTGGTTTTTTTGCTGATGTCCCAGATGTGATTCAAAGAAGCTTGTGGTTTGTGATAGAAGTTCTCACGAATCAAGAACTCTTGTCCTTGGTAGTAACCAAAGTCATCGTTCCATCTTGTTCCATACACATCTCTTTGGTCATCAATTGGGTGCCAAAAATCACGTTGTCCATGTCGTTGTGGTGCGCCAAACAAAGTAAAAAGCAATTGTTGGTTGCTACCAATCTCCTTAGCGATAGAGGCAAAATAGCTCCAAGCATCAATGTAAGTTCCATTGATATAACCATCGCCCGTAGTACGAGAACCTGAGAAAGTAAATGCCCATCCATCGTCGGTACGACCTGTAGATAAGGTCAAACCTGTTTTTTGATAGCCGTTGTTCCCAATAGAAGAATAAACACTACCACCTTTTTCTTGGTCTGTTGTTTTGGTAACAATGTTGATAGTACCTCCTACAGAAGAAACTGCCATTCGGGAAGCTCCCAATCCACGTTGTACTTGAAGAGTACGAGTTACATCACCCAAACCAGCCCAGTTAGACCAATATACCTTGTTGTCTTCCATACCAGATACAGACAAGCCATTGATCAACAATGCTACGTTTTCTTGCGAAAAACCACGAACATTGATACGTGCATCACCAAAACCACCACCTTGTTTGGTCGTGTAAATAGAAGGAGTAGATTTCAAAATTTCAGGAAATTCTTGATTTCCCAATTTTGTTTCGATTTGCTCTGCTTTAATAGTAGAAACTGCAATAGGTGTTTTTCTATCTATTGCAACAGAAGCAATTACATTCACAGCAGCCAAACCAATAGCACTTGAAACCAATTTTACAGTACCTAAGTCAGCTTTGTCGCCACTTACAGTAACTTCCATTTCTTGTTCGGTATAACCAATGTAGGTAATCATCAAACTGTGACTCCCATTAGAAAGTCCACCTAAAGAAAAGTTACCATCAAAATCGGTTTGCAAACCTCTTGCTCTACCTTGAAGAATTATTGTAGCACCAGGAAGAGCCATGCCATCTGCTGTTACTGTACCTTCAACTGTAATTATT
>JBMYXW010000466.1:0-3552 GCA_049608825.1 Chitinophagales bacterium | reverse complement strand
TCTCGACTCTACACTTGCCATTTCTTCAAAAAAAGGATTGGCTCGGTACATATCTTGGTAAGAATTGAAGTAGCGTTCGTACCACTCCAATGAAGTGGCTTCTTGTAATTCAATAGAATCAAATTTTGCAGGTTTAGGGGCATTTTTTAGGTCAGAAATAAAACCTGTGCAGTACATCATATCTCCTTCAATGTCTTTATTTTCGGCTATCAAAGAGGACTCATCTTTTGTACTGAACCAGCGAAATCGTTTGGGCTTAAATACGGCGTATTCTTGTTTTAAGAGATTGCCCAATTCTGCAATTTCAGTTGGATTTTTTAGGTCAAAATCTTTGTGCATCAAGAATATTGCGGGTTTGGTCAAATCTCCTCCTATAAACCGAATGGAAGTGACGACTTCTCCAAAAGGTGTGGTCAATTGACGGTAGAAGTAATCGCTTACTTTTGCGCCTTTTACACCACAATAGTCATGTACTCTTTTGGCGCTTTTCTCGTCTGAACAAAAGTTCCAACTTTCTTTGATGGCAGTAATTAGGCTTTCTTCAACCACTTTTTCACCCAACCTTTGGACGATGAATGCTGGGCAGAGGCTTTTTTCGATTGGAAGCCATTTGTTGATGAATTGGGTTTGTGTCATTTTCAAATTGTTTTTTTGAATTTAGAGGTAAATTGGTATTATTGGACGAAGGAGTAAAAGCGCTCAAAATCAATACCTTTTGAAGATGAAAATATATGTGCGATTTTCCAAAATGGTTTGGTATTGTTCGGGCTAAAGCCCAAACTACTATTGTATCTTTTCCCAAACGAATGAACCCAGTTTCATCCACCGTATTTTTCTCACCTTGTTTTCTTTCGTCAAGTAAACGGCAATTTGACTGAGGCTGTTATTTCCAGGGCCAAGCCATGTTGGTCTTCGGGTATCTAAGCCCCTAATGGGAACTCCCAAAACATCTTCTACTTCTTGATAAGTCGCTCCATACGGTATTGTAGTCAATTTGGTTTCCAGAAAAGCTCTCTCTGCTTCATTCATTTTGTGAATAGCATCAGGTCCTTTTGCCATTCGGTCATATAAGTAAACACAGCCTCCAATAATAGCCAAAAATAGTATTATGAAAATCATGGTTTTGATTTTTTGGTCTTTAATATTTTACTCAGATACGAATATACTAAAAAACTTGTCTTACTCCACTCCTTCGGTCAATTCCCAAAAAGTGTCTCCTTTGTTCTCCTCGACTCTATCCAAACAAGGGAAATCTTTTTCGACCAAAATATGGGGATGCCCAACAGATGCTTCTACTTCAATTCCTACCTCATTGGAGTTTATCCACTGATTGGCTTCATCAACAGGAATAAACACCTGTAATTCATTTTTTTGAAATTCAGCCATTAACGCTGCTACTTCTTCTCGAATCGTCAAGGAAAACACGAAGGCTGAACCCATACCAAAACCAATACTTTCCGAAATCGTTCCTTTTTCTTTCAGTTGTTGAAGGTCGGATTTTCGGACTCTCAGACGAATGCTATCTTGAACACAACGTAATTTCATAGAATACAAATTGAAGTGAATGATACCGACAAAATTAGTTATTTTTGGTTTTTAATTCTCATTTTAATTTTTGTATTGTTAATCCATCTCAAAACCTTCTTAGAAACATTGACTATATAGCTTTATATTTCGTTCTTGCAAAGTATTTATTTTGAATATTTATATCATTCAAAATTCACCATTTATTCATTCAAAATTCCCTACATGACCTTTTCAACACTGATTTCTGCAAAACAAACCTACCAACACCTCGACCATGATAATTGGGTCATTATCGACTGCCGATTTTCTTTGGGAGATTCCGAAGGAGGCAGAAAAAATTATATCCAAAACCACATTCCCAATGCCGTATATGCTCATTTAGATACCGACTTGTCTGCTCCCATTATTCCCCAACAAACGGGGCGACATCCTCTGCCCAGCATCGAAAAAATGGTCGAATTGTTCTCCAAATTTGGCATTGGCAGCAATACTCAAGTGGTGGCTTACGATGATAGAGGAGGAGGAATTGCAGCTCGATTGTGGTGGATGCTGCAATCTTTGGGGCATGAGCAGGTAGCTGTTTTGGATGGAGGTTGGCAACATTGGGTAGCCAGTGGTTTCCCGACTGATTCAGATATAAGCTTGCCTTTTTATCAAGCATTTGAAGCGAAACCAAAGGTGGAACGATTTGTAGATAGGCATTTTATCGAACAAATAATTGAAGACGAAAGGGGTGAATTTTTGCTCATAGATTCGAGAGCTGCAAAGCGTTATCGAGGTGAGATTGAGCCTATTGACTTCAAGGCTGGACACATTCCTACTGCGGTGAATATGCCTTTTGCAGAGAATTTGGGTACTGATGGTTTGTTTCTTTCTAAAGATGAATTGCAAAAACGGTTTAGTGAGGTGAATGCCTCTACTCCTTCCGAAAAAATGGTTTTTTATTGTGGTTCGGGTGTTACGGCTTGCCATAATTTACTGGCAATGCAGCACGCAGGGCTGGGAACAGGGAAGTTGTATGTTGGGTCTTGGAGTGAATGGATTCAGTATCATTGAAAAAATTCAAATTCAAATGCAAAGTTCAAATTCAAGCAGCACTTTGTAAGCGAGCTGTTTAAATTTTATACATGCCTAATTTAATATTTTAGTTTGCCTAAGAATCTTTGTAGCTTTGCTTTATGGCAAGAAGAAAGAAAGTTAACAAAACAGGTATTAGTCGTATTGAAGGAGTTCCATATCACGATGCATGGGTGTCCTACAAATGTGTCAATTGCAAGAGCATGAACTATGTTAATATCGGTCAAACACTTTTAAACCCTGATTGGGCAGTTGAAAATTGTACTTGGAAATGTACTTCTTGTAACTTTATTCATTCAAAAGAAACCGATTTACCTTTTGATAATTGGGAAGATGATTATACCAATTCCGATTCAAAAACAGCTTTACGATTTTGGCAAGGTTTTTTTAGGATTTCAACAGAACATCCTGATTCTTATTGGAAACAATGCAATGTTTGCAATAGAATATTGCCTTTTAAAGCTTTCAGTAAACATGCTAAATGGGGACCTTTGGAGAGGCAAATGGAATGTCGAAGTTGCAAAGGAGCAATTAACGCAGTTTTGAATCCTAAACGAACTAAACAACAGCTTCATGAATCGGCAGTAAGAAGGCGAATTGCAGATTTATTTTTGGAGGGCCAAAATCAATTCATCAAAAAATAGAATTTGGATACTCCCACTAAAATCTTTGATTTAGTGGTGAGAGGAAAAATTCAACAAGTCTGCAAGACTTGTAATTCATCCAAGTGAGTAGGAGCTATACAAACAGCAAGCTCTTTTGTGATAAAATAGGTTTTACTTTCTTGACTGCCACAGACTTTTTCTTTCCATTGACAGAGATGATTATTCTCGTTCCTTTATTGTGCGTGCCTTTGGTGTGATACCTAACACCCTCATATTCCACCACATCCATAGGCTGAATGGGGTATCTTTGCTTTCGGGAACTTGGAGCAAAACCCTTTCTTTG
>JBMYXW010000465.1:0-3553 GCA_049608825.1 Chitinophagales bacterium | reverse complement strand
AAGGTTTTAATTTTTTACCCCTGCTTTATTCTTCATTCACTACTAATTACATGATTGATTGGTTACTACAATTGGATTACCAAATCTTCTATTTACTCAATGGAGTATTACACAATGGTATTTTTGATGCCATTATTCCATTTTGGAGAGAAAAATATTTTTGGGCTCCCCTATATCTATTTTTATTGACTTTTCTGGGATACAATTATCGTTCAAACTTTTGGACAATCGTACTGTTTGGAGTATTGACTCTTGTATTGAGCGACCAAATAAGTAGCGGAATTATCAAACCTTGGATAGACAGACTGCGCCCCTGCAATGATGCCAATTTTTTGGACACTATCCGAGTATTAGTGCCTTGTGGAAGCGGCAAAAGCTTTGTTTCCTCCCATGCCACCAATCATTTTGCCATAGCCATTTATTTTATTGTACTTTTCGGCAAAGAATATAATTGGCTGTTACCGATAGGTTTATTGTGGGCTGCAAGCATAGCCTATGGACAAGTCTATGTGGGCGTTCACTTTCCGATGGATATTTTTGCAGGAGCTTTGTTGGGAATAGTGATAGGGCGGTTGACAGGAGCTTTTGCAAACAAGAGATTGCTAGCGAAAAATCAAATTTAAAACAACCGTTTTCTGAAAATTAGGCTGATAATGATTCCACGAAGACACATCCGTTCTTCTCGTCTCTCCTTCAATTATAACACTCAAACAAAATAAAGCTTCCAAAGACAACATTTGATTTTACCATTGAAATCCAAGCATATTAAGGTAACTTTGTTCCTCCAATTTTTAAAAATGTATATGACGAAAGACATCGAAAATGCCAACCCCAAAAAACACATTATCATAAAAGGGGCGAGAGTACATAACTTGAAAAATGTAAATGTACTCATTCCACGAAATAAATTAGTGGTAGTGACAGGGGTGAGTGGTTCTGGAAAATCTTCCTTGACGATTAATACACTGTATGCCGAAGGGCAAAGACGGTACGTAGAAAGTCTGTCTTCTTATGCTCGACAGTTTTTGATGCGTATGGACAAACCCGATGTTGATTATATCAAAGGTATCAGTCCTGCTATTGCCATCGAACAAAAAGTCATTACCCGAACCTCTCGCTCTACCGTTGGTACGCTTACTGAGATATACGATTACCTTAGGCTGATGTTTGCACGAATAGGCAAAACCTATTCACCTATTTCTGGTAATATTGTCAAAAAACATACTGTTTCGGATGTAGTCGACTACATGACCTCATTGAAGGAAGGAACTAAAGTACAGGTTTTTATTCCCTTTGAAGTCAAAGATGGTCGAACACCTCAGGAACAATTGGCTGTTTTACTACAAAAAGGCTTCACCCGAATCGACATAGATGGCAAATTGACCCGTATTGAAGAAGTCAAACTCCGAAAAAATGCAGTCGTTACCCACATCAAAGTCTTGATTGACCGATTGGTAATTCGTGATGATGAAGACACCCGCACAAGAGCCGCTGATTCTGCTCAGATTTCTTTTTCTGAAAGTAGAGGCGATTGTATTGTGGAAGTCATTGAAGGTGAGACCCGTGCCTTTAATAGTCGCTTTGAATTGGACGGAATTACTTTTGAAGAACCCAATGCCCATTTCTTCAACTTCAATAACCCCTATGGTGCCTGTAAACGCTGTGAAGGTTTTGGGCGAGTGATAGACATTGACGAAAATTTGGTCATTCCCAATCGTAACCTCTCTGTTTATGAAGGGGCTGTGGTGGCGTGGCGTGGCGAAAAAATGAAATTGTATCAAGCAGAATTGGTAAAAAATAGCCACAAGTTTGACTTCCCAATTCATCGAGCCATTAAAGACCTAAGCGAAGAAGAATACGACCTGTTGTGGAAAGGCAATAAATACTTTCAAGGATTGGACGACTTTTTTCTGATGTTGGAACAGCAGAGCCACAAGATTCAATACAGAGTGATGCTTTCTCGATATAGAGGAAGAACAGAATGTAAGGACTGCAAAGGAACTCGACTCCGAAAAGATGCTCAATATGTAAAAGTTGCTGAAAAATCCATTGCAGATTTGGTCTTGATGTCCATCAAACAACTTCATTTTTTCTTTGAACAAATCCAACTAACCGAATACGAAACGGAAATTGCCAAGCGTATTTTATTGGAGGTTCAGAATCGCCTCAAAATTATGAAAGACATTGGTTTGGGCTATTTGAGCCTCAATCGCTTGTCCAGTACTCTTTCGGGAGGTGAAACCCAACGCATCAATCTCACCCGAAGTTTGGGTAGTAATTTGACCAACTCCATGTATATTTTGGACGAACCCAGTATTGGTTTGCATCCAAGAGATACCCAACGTTTGATTCGTGTATTGAAGGAATTGCGAGATTTAGGAAATACCGTTGTGATTGTCGAACACGAGGAAGATATTATTCGCAATGCGGATTACATCATCGACATGGGCCCAATGGCTGGACATTTGGGTGGAGAAGTGGTTTTTGAAGGAGAACCTGCTCTTTTATTGGACAGCACCAACAGTCTCACCGCTGATTATTTATTGGGCAGAAAGGAAGTAGCTGTTCCCGAACACCGCCGCAATGTCGTCAATTCCGTCACCATACACCATGCAAGCCACCACAATCTCAAAGACATCTCTGCCACTTTTCCTTTGAATGCCATTACCGTAGTGTCGGGCGTGAGTGGCTCAGGCAAAACTTCCTTGGTCAAAGATATTTTGTTTCCTTCGCTCAAACGTCATTTTGACGGGGCAGGCAATGCGCCAGGAATGCACAAGGAAATCACAGGCGATTTGAGCAGTCTTGCTAAAATAGAAATGATCAGTCAAAATCCTTTGGGCCGTTCTTCTCGCTCCAATCCTGTGACCTATATCAAGGCTTATGATGCGATTCGGGATTTGTATTCCAAAATGCACTTGTCGAAAGTGAATGGTTTCAAACCCAAACATTTTTCCTTCAATGTGGAGGGCGGTCGTTGTGAATCCTGCAAAGGAGAAGGCTATGTGACCATCGAAATGCAGTTTTTGGCGGATGTACGATTGAAGTGCGAAGAGTGCGAGGGCAAGCGTTTCAAGCCAGAAGTGATTGAAGTAGAATACAAAGGCAAAAATATCCACGATGTCTTGGAAATGAGCGTGGACGAAGCGATTGACTTTTTTGTGGAACGCCCAGATGTGGTCGGCAAAATACAACCGCTTCAAGATGTGGGCTTGGGTTATGTCAAATTGGGACAATCTTCCAGTACTTTGAGTGGTGGAGAGGCACAGCGGGTAAAACTGGCTTCTTACCTCGGCAAAGGTCGCTCCAACAATCCGATTCTATTTATTTTTGACGAACCTTCTACGGGACTTCACTTCAATGACATCAAAAAGCTTTTGGCTGCCTTCAATGCGCTGGTCGAAAGTGGTCATACGATTGTGATTGTGGAACACAATATGGACATTATCAAATGTGCGGATTGGTTGATTGACTTGGGTCCAGATGGCGGTGACGAAGGTGGATATTTGTTGTATCAAGGCGTGCCTGAAGGATTGGTGGAGGTGGAGAATTC
>JBMYXW010000464.1:0-3579 GCA_049608825.1 Chitinophagales bacterium | reverse complement strand
TGTTTTGAAGGTGGGGAGTGAAAATAGGAAGAGGAATCTCTATGGTTTCAAAGTCTTCAACATAGATGCTTCTGAATGCTTTGCAGCCATTGGCATCAACCACTTTCACACGATGGGTGTAATCTACAAATGTTCCATCATTGGGATAAGTATAACCTTTTATGTCATTCAAGATTGTTCCATTTCCTAAATAGTTTTCATTGAAGTCAAACCATTCGATGGTATAAGGTGGAGTTCCTTGTGTGATTTGAAGTGACAACTTGTGGTAGGGTGAATCATTGTTAGGTTCAATAGATACTTCAAGGTCAATTCCACTTAAATCATCAATGCTGCCAAATCGCATGGGGCGACATTGATAAAAATCGTCACCATTGTTGGAGTAATTTACTTGAAATCTGTAAAATCCAGAAGGAGCATTTTTCAAATCTTTGCTTGTGCCAATTCGTTTGACGTGTTTATTTGTATAATCGTACCATATATAAGATTCCTCGGTTTCGACGCATCCCCAACTTGGAAAAACATTGGTAGTAATACTTCCATTGTTTGTTTGGCAATCCGCATCGTTTTTAGAATTAATGTCTGCAAAAATACCATAAGAAGGTTGTATCCACTTCAATTCGGTTACTTCAAAACCCATTTTTTCTGCCCATTTCTGTAATTTTTGCAGAGGCATATCTTCAATATAAGCATTGTTCATTGTTTGGGCGATGAAGTGAGCCTGCTGAACTGCTCCACTTTCACGCATCAAATGACCTACCGCACAGGCAGTATTGAAGTCATCAATAAAATAAGGGGTGATGGAAGAATGATGGGTGTTTTTGGGAAACTGTTTTTGTTGCGAGTATTGTTTTAGTATTTCCAATGCGTCTTTTCTATTCGTTTTTTGGCTGACTGATAAATGACCCACATTTTTTTGTCGGAGGTGAGACTCTACCAGACTCAGATGAAGCTGAATTAAATCTTCATGATCTCGAAATTCCATTTTTTGTGACAACAATTCTGCATAGTTTTTTTGTGATTCCCAATATTTGTTGAGTTGACACAATTGTTGATAGATGCTATTGGTGGGAGAGACTGCTTTTGTAGAATTAGATACTGCATAAATGGGGCTAAAATAAACGCATAGAACTAAAAGTAACAATGATGTTTTCATGGTAGATAGGGTGTGTGTGTATAGTAAATTACTTAACACAGTATAAATGAATCTTTTGTGACGAAACTAAATGGTTACACTACAAAATACTCATTCTTATGTTAAGCTCTTATAACTCTGCAAATTTCTTGCCTACTTTTAATCAAGTTCTATCAAGATACTCAAATCAAGTTTTTAGCATTGATATGTGTATTTGATTGATATTTTAATTTTTATATGTGTGAAAATTAATTTTTATTGTTGTTTTTAAAATCTCCTCGCTTCAATGCTTTAATAAATTCGACCCAAGCCAAAGGTTCAAAAATTCGTTGTCTTTGCATTTGTCCTGCTGTATAGAGGTTTTGAGAATAGGCACGGGCTCGATAGTTGTAATTTTCACCACCATCCATTGCCATCACTTCTCCAATTTCAGCCAAAGTCTCCCTTGCCAGATTTCGTTTGGCACGTTGATAATCGTCATCTGGCACTTCAATCGTCAAAAACGCTTCTTTGAATTTTTCGGGAGTGGGCCAAGGATAGACCGTTGCGACATCCAATAGAACGGTGTCTCGTTCCATCATCTGAATAACAGAATAATTATCGTATTTGAAGCCATTAGGGATTTTGAGGCTTTGATCTTGATAACCCACTGCCGAAAAAACCACCTCATCACCTGCTCCAACCACAAAGGAAAAGAAGCCATTGAGGTCACTAATAGTTCCACGACTGGTTCCAGGTACTCGAACCGTTGCATAAAAAACGGGTTGAATACTATCACCTGACATGATTACTCCTGTCAATTGTACAGGCAATTTTTGGGCATAAATATCAGTAGAAGCAAATAATGTGAGGAGGGCAAAAAGCAGAAGTATTCTCATATTGAAGAAAAATAAAGTGAATCAATCAAAATTTTGAGTTTTCAATAAGTCAACGACTGATTGATACAAACAGTTGTATTGTAAAACGAATTGTTGATTTAGGGATTCCTTCACTGTCAATTGCCGCCTATATAACAACTCCTACATCGAGGTTCATACAAATCTTTCTCCCCCAAAACCACTTGCTCTTCTATATTTTTTTTTCGATAAGAGTAGTTTGCCAAATTGCCACATTTCATACAGATTGCATGAAGCTTAGTGATGTATTCAGCCATGGCTAAGACCTGTGGTAAAGGACCAAAAGGTTTACCACTGAAATCCATATCCAAGCCCGCCACAATAACCCGAACTCCACGATTTGCCAATTGATTGCAGACATTTGGCAATTCCATATCCAAAAACTGAGCCTCGTCAATACCCACAACTTCCACATTTTGAGCAAGTAGTAGTATGTTTTGTGAACTACTAATAGGTGTAGAATGAATACTATTAGAATCGTGTGACACAATATCGCTTTTATGATAACGGTTATCTATGAGGGGCTTAAAGATTTCAACGGTTTGGTTGGCGAACTTGGCACGCTTCAAACGGCGTATAAGTTCTTCCGTTTTCCCCGAAAACATAGAGCCACAGACTACTTCAATCCAACCTTTCTTTACTTTGGGTTCTAAAAACATTTGCTATCGTTTTACCTTCTTTTATCAAAAAAATTATAACTTTAAGGTTCAGCAGGCAAAATTAGCATTATCTTTTTGATTTGGGTCAAGCTAAGACAAATTCAAATTCAAGCAATATTTGTTTTTTAAGTTTTACGAAGGATTGTCAATAAAATTGAGACAGATATTTTTGAATTTTTTCTTTGAAAGTGTTTGATTATCATTGAATTTGAGGATTTTAGAAGCAAAACTTCAAAAGTCTAAATTGAGAAATAATTTTATTGACGTTCCCAAACAAGTCTTTCGGAACTACGGTACGGATTTTGCTAAACCTAAGAAACACCTATTAACTTACATTAACTCCTCAAAAAGTTTATGAAAAATACGCAATTAATTAATCGACTTGCGGTTTCTGTTGGCAAGATTAGCTATTTATTCAAGAGTATTCGAAAAAGTAATGCCCAAACCAAACAACTCGAAATTGCCTTACTAAAGCAATATGCAGTAGAATTGTATGATCAAGTGCTAGCATTGGAGCGAGCAAATAAATCCAATTCAGATACCTCTATTTCTTCTATTACTCACGCCAAATCGAACATTGCAGAACAAGTAGAAAATATCAGAGATGACTCCAAAGAAATGGAAGTTCCGAAAGAGGTGGTTTCTTTTGAAGAAAAAGCAGAAGAAAAGATTATAACCGAAGGCTTGATAGCGTCAATAAAAGGTATTCCTGCGGAAATATCAGCAAGGACTTTGTTTGACAAAGAAGGCGAAGATAACGAAGTTGAAAACCTCGAAACTTCAATAGAAGATATTCCTGCAGAAATGTCGGCAGGAATGTCGGCAGGAATTTTATTGGACAAAGAAGGCGAAGATAACGAAGTTGAAAACCTCGAAACTTCAATAGAAGATA
>JBMYXW010000463.1:0-3597 GCA_049608825.1 Chitinophagales bacterium | reverse complement strand
AATCAATTGCAGGATTTGGAGTGATTTGAAGGGAATAAGGAACAGTAGAACCCTGCTCATTTATTTCATCAATATCGGTCAGCAAATCGTATTCAATAATAGAATCCATTGGAAAACTATACATAGAACGAGCAAATGTACCTGCAACGAGTCGCCGATTTGCTGCATCATAATCCATATCAAACACAAAAACATACGGGAAATTGCCCCCCAATCTATCCCAGCTATCACCTGCATCCAAAGAGGCATAAACTCCTGCATCTGTTCCTACAAAAAGAAAAATATCTGCTAAATCTTCGGGAAGTGTCAAAATATCGTTGACTCCAATAGGAGGGAGGTTGCTCGAAATATTCTCCCAAGTTTCGCCATAATCATTGGAGCGATGAACATGAGGCTCAAAACTATTTCCTTTGAAGCCTGAGTGGGTAACGTAGATAATATTGGGATTGTGTCTTGAGGTTTTTATGCTTGTCACATAGCGTTCGGGCAAGTTATTTGTCACATTTTGCCAATTTTCACCTCCATCAAAAGTTCGCCAAACATTGGCATCAGAAGTACCAACAAACAAAAGGTCGGGATTTTGGTGAGATTCTGCAATCGTTGTGATGGTGTGAAAATTTTGACCAAAAATAATTCCATCTGTCAAGTCTTCACTGACTGGATTCCAAAAAGTTTGAATTCCAGTTTCGTTTTTATACAGTCGATAAGTACCTGCATAGAGGACATCTGGATTGTGATGACTCATAATATAAGGCATATCCCAATTAACTCTATCAGTTTGAAAATCAATGCCATTTGTTGCCGTAAAAAAGATATTGCCGCCATCGTTGCTGACCACTATTCTACCAAATTGTGTTTCAGTCCATACGATATCAGGGTCAGTAGGGTGAAAGATTACTTGAAATCCATCTCCTCCAAAAGCCTTATTCCATTCATTGGCAGTCGAAGCATTGCCATGAACAGTACCATTGTCTTGTGCGCCACCCCAATAGGTATTGTCATGAGGATTGGCAGCGACTCGATAAAACTGTGTGTGTGGAATGTTTTCGATGTCTTGCCAACTAGCACCATCATCACTGCTTTTGTACAAACCACCATCTGTAGCCAGCAGAAAAGTACTATCCCTTACAAAAAACAAGCTGTGATTGTCCACATGCACAGGCGGAAAATTTTGGTCAGAAACCGCTCTGTTCCAAATATTACCACCATCTCTGGTTCGATACATCTGTACACCTAATAAGAAAATATCGTCATCGCTTTGAGGACTGATGTTCATTTGTGCAAAGTACCAACCAAAACCACCCAAAGGGTTATTCGGCAAACCAAAACCTTCAAAAGTAGGAATGGGAGTCCATGTATCACCATTGTCAGTTGTTTTGTAAATTCCTTGAAGTTCGTGAGCAGTGCTGACATAAATACTCATAACCACATTTGGATTTGTAGGAGAAATCGCCAGACCAATACGAGACATATTTTCACTCGGCAAACCCTCTGCCAATGCTGTCCAAGTATCTCCACCATCCATTGTACGAAAGATTTTGGCATCGTCACCAAAGGTGACACTTTCTTGATTGGTTCTAATTCTGTTCCATCCTGCTGCATAGATAATGTCTGGATTCTCCCAATTCATCACCATGTCAATCACTCCCGCATCCTCTGCTACAAAAAGTACTTGAGTCCATGTTTTACCTCCATCCTTAGAACGGTAAACCCCTCTTTGTGAATTTCGTTCCAGAGGATTGCCCATGCAACTCACATACACAATATCTGAATTCTGAGGGTGAATCAGAATTTTTGAAACCACTCGTTCTTTCACCAAACCCAAATGTGTCCAAGTAGCACCTCCATCCTCACTTTTATACACTCCATCACCCACTGCAAAATATCCCGAAATGTTCAAATCACCTGTCCCAACATAGACAACATCCGAATCATTTGGGTCAATCGCAATCGCACCAATAGACAAAAACAACTGTTCGTCAAAAATAGGCATCCAACTTTCACCCCCATCTACGGTTTTGAAAACACCACCTTTCGCACAGCCAACATAGATGATATCCGAATTATTTCTATCACCAACCACCACATTGATTCGGCCACCTACATTATTGGGACCTTCAAACCTCCAATCTGTCTCAAAACCCGCATTGTCTTTTTGTTGAAATGAAATATCGGCTTGTTTTTTTGCAGATTGAAGCGTTGTTCTATAGGCTTCAAAATCAAATTCAAAATCGGGATAGGTTCTTTGAAAGAAAAAATAATCGTTGGGAAAATGTTTCTTTGTTTCATTATCTTCAAAATGAAAGGCTTGAGCTGCAATATTTGAAGGTATTTGCTTCAAAAAAAAAGTGTATAAACTTGTAAAAAAGATTGGAACTAATAAGTAAAAAAAATATTTTTTCATCAATATTAATTTGGGAGATTCTGTCGATTTATTTCAAAAGATAAAATTACTAATTTTAGTTGCTTCACTCTCAAAGTGCTTCTTCTAAGACTAGTTAATGTCGGATGAGGTACATGATTGAGATAGGAAGAATGCTCTACTATTTACCTATCTTTGTTTGCCTTATTTTTTATTGCCAAATAAAGCAAGTTCAAAATAAGATTTTTCGCCCTCCAACTTGAACAAAAAATCTATCATTCATCATTGATTACGAAGTGTATGCTCACATTTGATTACAAATTTATTTTTGAAGACCAAAGCGAAAAAAAAATCAAAGTTCAATTGGACGAAGAAACCCTCAATTTGGTGGAAGATGAATTAAAAGATTACCCTGAATGGACCAATTTGGCTTGTTCCAAACAACCACGCTGCAAACACAAGGAAGAAACCATACACGAATGCCCTGTAGGGAAAAGTTTGGTAGGATTGATTGACAATTTTGGTGACAAACAATCCTACGAAAAAGTGAAAGTTACCATCGAAACAGAGGAGCGAACTTTTGTTCAGGACACTACTCTTCAACGAGGCCTAAGTTCATTGATTGGTATATACATGGTGGCAAGCGGCTGTCCTTTATTGGGCAAATTGAAGCCAATGGTGCGCCATCACCTCCCCTTTGCTACCATTGAAGAGACCATTTACCGAGTCATTTCTATGTATCTATTGGCGCAGTTCTTTCGTGAAAAACAAGGCAAAAACCCAGATTGGGAATTGGCACACTTGGTTTCAATGTACGACGACATTCAAGGGGTTAATAAAAATTTATGTGATAAACTGCTGAGTGCCACCACCAAAGACGCAAGCCTCAACGCAGTCATTATTCTCAACAACTTCGCCAATATGGTGCCTTTTTCGATTGACGACGATGCTTTTGAAGAAATAGAACAATTGTTTAAATCGTATTTGAATTAGCTTGTAAATAGCCTATTTGAATTTTATTTTGTAGTTTTTCATCAATAACGAGGGGTTTTAAACCTCTCGCTATTGATGAAAAACCCGTTCAGTAAAACCATGAACTATTTTTCAAAAACCAATCAAATTTGAACACTATCCTTATTTGGAATCTCTTGATTATTTGCTGTTTGTAGGTCAGCAAAATTGCCTAACTCCTCACTCTTGTCACCTTAATTTAAAAAATCGCTGAGTTTCGTTGC
>JBMYXW010000462.1:0-3599 GCA_049608825.1 Chitinophagales bacterium | reverse complement strand
TTTACCCCCAGCGGATACCAACCATTGAGTGGGAAAGCTGATAATCAATCAGTTAGGAGACGGGTTTTTCCCTTATACTTAATATACTTATTAAGCTTATTAGTGAAAGGCCGAAAGGCTTCCTTTCAGTCGCCTTTAGCCTTTTTAAGGCCTTTCTTTGCTTGTTCTGCTTTTTTCCTCGCTTCTTCTGCTGCTTTCTTAGCTGCGTCCTCTGCTGCTTTTTTCGCTGCATCAGCCGCTTTCTTTGCAGCCTCCGCCGCTTCTCTGGCTTTTTTCGCTGCTTCATTGGCAATGTCCAAAAAGCGTTTCGCCATTCTTTCCCCTTCTTTTTTGAAGTATTCGCTAAAGAGGTCTTTGGCTTTGTCTTTGATTTCGCCTTTCACCATGTCGGGAATTTTATCTACGCCCAATGGTGGAGAATCAACCGAGAAATTGGGAATATTGATGCGGTAACTTTGCCATTGAAAATGTCCATTGTGCAATTCCAATCCAAAAGAACCTGAAGTTGCCGCACGAATTTCAGTATCGATTTTGGCACTTGAAGCAGTCGGTAAAGTGATGGAAGGAAGACGTACTCGGTCAATGAATGGCACAGAAGGCATACCAGGAATATCTGTTGCACGGAAAGAAGGAATATACACGTCGCCAATGCTGTAACCAATGTTACCACGTCCAACAAATTTGCCATCGCCTACGGTGACTGCCAAGCCGCCTTTCAAGGCATTGAAGGCGTTCATGTCTAAGTTGAACTTCAAACCTTCATTGGTCAAATCCATATAGGTGTCAGCCGTCAATCCCAATAGATAGATGTTTGCAGAAGCTTTTCCCATCAGTTTTACATCTCCTCCGCTTGGCTGTGGGATGCCCAATTCAAACTTGAAGTAAGGGCGATTGCCGAGGTTGATGGTCTTGGTTCGGAAAGTTTTGACACCTGTATCGTAATAGACCTTATCCATCGTGCTTTTGCCTGCATCTCGTTGAGACCTTTGTAATTGGAATACCTTGACTCCCTTTACATTCCACTCTACATCGTCCATATAGGCTTGCATTTTCAAACCATCTTTGTAGTCAAACTGCAATTCACCATAGGACTGCCATCCCCACAAATCCAAAACACCATGTCCTACAATTCCTTCTTGACGGAAGTGAATCCCCCCAATGCTGGTAGCTACTGGAACTACGCTGAAATTGAAGTCCTTCAATCGTGCATTCAATACTTCTTCTGCACCTTGTCGAATAGAGCCTGGGATTGCTTTTTGGTAAGCGACCATTCCCGCAGGGCCCATGAACATACCCGATGCCAACTGCAATAAACTGATGTCCAATATAGAACCTGCTCCTACAAATTGGTCGGGATTGGTCACGTCTGCCAAGGCTGCAAAAGAACCATCTACATTGTCGAGCTTCAAATTGCCCATCACTCCAATGTTGTCGATTCCAGAAGGGTTGACTCCAATTTGGAAAGCCGCTTGTCGAACGGTCAGGCCAGGAATTCCAAAGGGTTCTTTCCATTCGCTGGTGTTGTGTGTTGCACCCGATAGTTCGCCTGTTGTACTTCGTCCTGTTCCGTTGAGGGTCAAAGAACCTGTGAGCGATTTGAAATCAGTCGTTAAACCGCCTGTAAAAATCAAGACTGTTTTTTCGTCTGTGGTTAAGTCTTTGATGGCAATCTGAAAATCTGTTCCTCCACCCAAAGTAATAGAGGTTGCTTGTTTTTCAAAAGTCAAATCAGAGCGCACGATTTTGGCGGTGAATTTGTGGTTGGTGTCACGCCATTTTACCTTGTTGTCTGCTCCGTCCACATAATCATCCGAAAGTGGATAAATCGCTCTTTGAGAAGTGAAGCCCAGCTCCAATAAGGCTTTTTTGGTGGCTTCAGAGTTATCTACTGCAAAGTGAACCGCCATTTCGTCGGCATCCATGAGTTTGCCCAAAGCCAAAAGCACTTCATTGTCTGTATTGTTTTTGCCAGGCTTACTGAGATATACATTGCCGAAGAAATTGAAGCCTTCGTTGATGCCCGAATCAAAACTTTTGTCGTAAAGCGTTGAAGCATTGGTGACGACAATCGTTGGTCCATAGACTTCTACATCTCCCAAAGGTACGTCCACACCGTGGTCAGAAAGTTTGGTAGGTACAGGATTTGCCATGTTTGCTGCTGGAGAAGTTAGGCGGATTTCAAAACATGGAGCGGGTTTGCTGGCTTTGGCATCGGTCATATTGAAGAACTTCAATTCGATGTCAAAATCTTTGCCCCAAAACTGATTGACTCGACCTTTGACGGACAAAACCGCATCTTCGGGTTCGGATAATGCTCCCTCCAATCCATACGAAAGTAGCTTGTCTCTATGTTGGTTCATCGCTGCATCTCCAATGGAGGCTTTTACGGCATCCAAAAATGCGGTTTGTGCGCCATCCCAGTCAAGTGGTCCACTGCCTGCATAGGATTTGTCTTTGACATTGGAGTCCGCAATTAATTTTGCAGCATCTGTTGCATCCATTCCTTTCTGTTCCAATGTCTTAATGGCTGATTCTGTCAATTTGTATTGTGGCAAAATTTCTGAGCCTGATTTGCCATAAAACCCTGCTCGCCCATCTGTAAATTTTACTTCTACGTTTTCTACATTGGGATAAGTGAAAGAAGATACTGCGTCTTGGATGAGGTCAAATGGACCCAATAGTGCGCCATCAAATAAAACGGTATTGTTGTTTTGTCGAGCCTTATCTAAGACTTTGAAGAGTAGCTCCAACTGTGGGTAACTGCCTGCATAACTTGCACCTGCAACGGGGGCTGTACCACTTGCTTTGATGGGGTTGCCTGGTTTTGCAGCACCAGTAGGTTTGGCATTGTTTGTCCAAGTATTGCCGCCTTGTGTTCCGCTGCCGCCTTTTACAGCGACCTTTCCGCCACTGCCTGTTTTATTTCCACTTCCTCCAAGGTTGACAAATTTTACTACTTGGTTGTAGCCTCCCATATCCCATTGATGTAATTTTACACCAGAGCCAGAGGAGGGAGCATCTACATATTTACCTGTTTGTTCGCATTGAAGTCTGTATTCCGTTCCTCCTCCTGTATCTGCCAATTTCCATTTTTGATTGGGACCACCATGGAAATCCCAAAGTTGGATAGGTGTTCCATTGGCAGTATTTCCGCCTGCAACTTCCAATGCTTTTTGTGAAGAAGCATCAATAATGTGATAATATCCATTTCCTGCATCTCTGAATGTCCAGTGCTGATTCGTATTTTTGGAGTCAGGACTTACAGTCACTACTTGTGTTCCATTGGTGACTGTGCCTGAATTATCGAGTGCGAGACCATTGAAATTGAAGATGATTTGATAGGTATCACTTGTGTTGGGCATTTGTGCCGAAAGGCTGAATGATGCAAACAATAGTAGCATCATTGTTAAAGATTGTAGTAAGTTTTTTGTTGGTGTCATGTTTTGAGATTTTAATAATGAATTGAATCCAAGAGTGAATTAAATTGGGGCTTGATTGAACGTTCTATAGGTAGGGTGTCGGTTTTGGTGGAAAAGGTTAGCAGTTGGAGAGAAAAAAATGTTGGATTGTTGGATTGTTGGGTTGGTTGATGCTTGTTT
>JBMYXW010000461.1:0-3601 GCA_049608825.1 Chitinophagales bacterium | reverse complement strand
ATGCTTGATTTCCATTGTGTAAACGGTAGGGTGCATTGTGTTCGGCTTTGTGTTCTTCCAAGGCAAAGTGCACGTTTACTCCTCCAAATCCGAATGCACTTACACCTGCTCTACGAGGATAATCGGCTCGTACCCAAGGGCGTGTTTCGGTGTTGATGTAAATCGGTGTTTCTTCAATGCCGAATTTGGAATTGGGTTTTGTGACATTAATAGTAGCGGGCAAAATTTTGTGGTGAAGGGCGAGGGCTGCTTTAATCATGCCTGCCGCACCTGCTGCCGCTTTGGTGTGTCCAACTTGTGATTTGACACTGCCCAATCCGATGTATTGGTCTTTGAATGTGCCTTTTGGGAAGAGCATTTTCATGCTGTTGAATTCGGTGGGGTCACCTGCACCTGTGCCTGTGCCGTGTGCTTCTACCAAGCCCAAGGTTGCGGGGCTGTACCCTGCTTCTTCGTAGGCTCTTCGCATGGCAAGAGCTTGTCCAGAAGAACGGGGTGCGTAAACGCTTTTGAAGCGTCCGTCGCTCGAACCTCCAATGCCTTTAATGACGGCATAAATGCGGTCGCCATCTCTTTCTGCATCTTCCAAGCGTTTGAGTACCAACATTCCGATTCCTTCGCCAATCAACATGCCGTCTGCCTTGTCGTCGAAGGGGCGAATTTGCCCGTTTTTGGAGAAGGCGGGGGTTTTGGAGAAGGACATGTACATGAAAATGGAGTTGTCGGTGTCGACTCCTCCTGTGAGCATCATGTCGGAGCGTCCTTCAATTAACTCACTGACTGCCATCTTAATCGCACTCAATGAGGCAGCACAGGCGGCATCTACTACGCTGTTGATTCCGCCTAAGTCGAAGCGGTTGGTGATACGTCCTGCAATGACATTGCCCAACATACCGGGGAAGGAATTTTCGTTCCAACCGATGTAGGCAGATTTGATTTTTTCGATTATTTTTTCGGTTTCGCCTTCTGATACGCCTGCTTTTTGGAGGACTTTGGACCAGATGGGATATTGTAGTCTTGCGGTGAGGGGAATGATGAGTTTTTGTCCGCCTCCAACGCCCAAAATTACACCTGTTCGGTCTTTGACTTCACGGGTCATTTTGGGTGATTTCTTGTCGTAGCCTGCGTTTTTGAGTGCGTCTCTTGCGATGATAAGTGACACTAACTGAGAGGCATCGGTGACTTCAAGGATATTTGGGGGAAGTCCAAATTCGATGGGATTGAAGTCTATATCAGGCATGAATCCACCAACTTTGCAGTAGGTTTTGTCGGGTGCCATGGGGTCGGCATCGTAGTAGTCGTCAATGAGCCAACGGGATTCGGGAACATCAGTTATGCAATTTTCTTTATTTATAATGTTGCTCCAAAATTCTTCTAAATTCCTCGATTTTGCAAATGTGGATGCTAATCCGACGATTGCGACTGGGGTTCTGCGAAGTTGGTTGTTTATCTCTGACATGAATTCTGTTGTGTTGAAAGCGTTTTCTCTTGGAGGTGCAAGTTCTTGAAAATGTGATTTTTATTGTTGTTTCTATGTAAGAATCACTTTTTGCTTGTTTGCTCCTTCTATTACTACTGACAGCGTTTTTTGTGTTTTGTGACAACAAAGGTAAAATTTATTTTAAAATATTTTTATGAGCGGGTGTTCAGGATATTTTTGAACAGGAACTGCTAGATGGAAAGGAACTGCTTGTGGGGTGTGGGTGGTTGAACACGGAGGCACGGAGAGACAGAGGATTTTGGGGATGGGGGATTTTGAACGGAGAGGTGGAGAGAGGGAGAGGTTTTTTGAATAATAACTCGGCTCTATTTTTTATAACAAAAAAATGAATCGAAATAAATAAACAATATGCTAATTTTTATATATTGTGTCTTCTATTAAAAATTAGATTTTTTTATGAAAAAACAATTACTAACTTTTATTATTTCCTCTTTTTCTTACCTTTTTATAATTGCTCAACCAGATTTGATACTGTCAGATGGCAATTATACACCTACATCTTTACACAAACAAGAGGTATTAGATATTTACCTTACTGTTTCCAACGTAGGAAATCAATATGCTGGCGTTTCATACCTTAGCATTTATTTAAGTTCTGATACTCAAATCAACCCTCAAACAGATAGAGAATTGGGGAAGATATCTGTTCCTGCTCTATTTGCAAATGAATCAACAACTATTTGGGCTTCTTTTCCTATTGCATTAGACATTACATCTGGTTACTATTATATTGGAGTTGCAGTAGATAGTAATGACGAAATCGGAGAAATTGATAATGGAAATCTATACTATTTTGAATCTTCAATTGAGGTAAAGACCAATTATGTTTACCGTCAAAATATTCCCTATCCTATTCTTTTTATTCATGGATTAAATAGCGAGGCAGAGACTTGGGATGTAACAGTTGATAAGTTGCTAGAAAAACATTTTTGGATAGAAGGAGGAGCTTTAACTTACAACCTTAATTATGATGATGATTTCTCTACATCCAAAATATCTAATGATATAGGTTATTTAGGAAGTATTCCTAATTTAAGAAAAGGAGATTTTTATAGAGTTAATTTTTATGTAGATGATGGAGTACCTTTTCTGGATGGAATCTTAAGCAATCAAATGGGGGTATATAAACAGGGAGTTGCTGTAAGAGATGCAATCAAAAAAATACTTGATGTCACAGGTAGAGAAAAAATAATATTGGTTGGTCATAGTATGGGAGGATTGGCTGCTCGTCAATATCTTCAGAACACTTCCATTTGGCAAAATGATGGAAAACATCATATTGCTAAATTACTAACAATAGCTACTCCACATGGAGGTAGTAACTCTAGTCTATTTAATTTTGAAGAATTTCTTATAGATACGGAATCTGAGGCAGTAAGAGATTTAAGAACTACCTATTCTACTTCAGGAGAGAAAGGAGTGTTTTTATTTGGAGGTTTTGAGTCCGATGAAGTCATGGATGATTTTTTTTGGGGCTTTAATGATTTTAAAAATGTAGATGTAAATTGTAATGGAATTGAAGGGGATTATATTGAGGGTTTAAATGAAAAGCTTTTACCTACTGATTTGCAATATACTTGTATTATTGGTGCTTCTAATGGAGGAGACGGAGTTGTAGATGTAAGCAGTGCCAATTTAAATAACTATAGAAGTGAAGCAGCTGCTGAACTATTTCATTATAGTGGTCCACATCCAGACCTTTTGTTTCTTCATAATGGTATTCATAAAGTGCCTTCATTGGTTTCAAACGGTATGGATGTTCCTTATGTTTTTGATTATGCCTATCAACTGCCTTTTGACAAAATGCTCTATGAAACCGTTACTAAACAATCAGATAATTATGTTTATGGATTTGACTATGATGATTATAAGTTCAGTTTACTTTCAAATGGAACAGTAAAATTGGATATTGTGAATATTCCTGTTTCAAATTTCACTGCCTATATTGTTGATAATAACTACAACTATCTTTATGAGCTAAATAGTGAAGGTGATTCACAGATTCTTGTTGATATTGATTTGGAAAAAGGAGATTATTTTTTAGAGATAGAAGCACTTGTTGAAGATGAAAATAATGTGTGGCAATATCCTTATGGAATT
>JBMYXW010000460.1:0-3615 GCA_049608825.1 Chitinophagales bacterium | reverse complement strand
GGAGAAACGAACTATTATGTTGCCAACCGTTGCTTCAAAATAGTGGGCGCAAACATACTCAAGATTCCTGTAGATAAAGATGGTTTGGTGGTGGATGCCATAGAGCCGCTTTGCCTTCAATATGCTATCAAGGCCATTTACGTGACTTCACATCACCATCATCCAACTACGGTTACATTGAAGCCCGAACGCAGGATTCAACTTTTGGCTCTTGCGGAGAAATACCGATTTATGATTATTGAAGACGATTACGACTATGAATTTCACTACGGCAATTGCCCTGTTTTGCCTTTGGCAAGTGCGGACAGGCAGGGTTTGGTAGTCTATATTGGTTCTTTTTCCAAATTAACCGCTCCTGTGTTTCGGTTGGGTTATGTGATTGCGCCCCAAAATGTGATTCGAGAATTGGTCAAATGGAGGCGTGTAGTTGATTTGCAGGGAGATGCAGTCTTAGAATTGGCTTTTGCAGAAATGATGGAAGCGGGCATTATTCGGCGATATTTGAAAAAGGCATTGAAGCAATATCGAATCAGAAGAGATGTTTTTTGTGATTTACTTCAAGATAGGCTATCGGATGTGATACACTTCAATAGACCTTCGGGAGGCATGGCCGTTTGGACGAAATTTGCGGATAGGGTGAACCTAATTGAGCTTTCCAAAATTGCTCCAAAGTACGGTCTTTTTATCAGTGATGGCTCGCAACACAATACGCCTCATCAAAACTTAAACAGTACCCGTTTGGGTTTTGCGACTTTGAATGAGGCAGAAATTGAAGAAGCTATTACACTTTTGGAAAAGGTAATTCGGGAGAATTTTTAGATGCTGTGTTTAGGTGTTTGTAAGTTGCTATTTTGATTATTAACTCATTACAAACAGTAGATTCTTTGCCAATTTTTTGAAAGTAATATCAAGGAATCTATATCCCCAAATGTACTACTTACACACTCAAACACAATTATCAACATAAACACACATAGGAACAACTACCCTTGAGCATTGATATGATGTACAACTTGCTGTGGGAAAGGGATTTCGATACCTGCATTGTCCAAAGCAATTTTGGCTGCTTCTAAGATTTGGACCGTAACGGCTGGCGCATTGCCAGGCTTACACCAAGGACGCATATCCAAATCAACACTGCTATCGCCTAAATTTACAACTGCCACGCTTGGAGCAGGTTCGTTCAATACCAAAGGATTTTTTTGCATTACTTTTAGAATTGCATCTTTTGCTTTTCCGATGTTTTCACCATAACCAATGCCAATGGCAAGATGCAGTCGAACAATGCCTATTTGCGAGACATTTACAATACTTCCACCTGATACAGTCCCATTTGGCAAGTAAATGGTTTGTTTGTCATGTGTTTCGAGAATGGTGGTAAACAATTGAATTTCCTTGACAAAACCTTCATATCCTTGTGCTTTGATGTAGTCTCCGACATTGAAGGGGCGAAAGAAAAGAATTAAAAAACCTCCTGCCAAATTGCCCAAACTTCCTTGCATTGCCAAACCTGCTGCTAAACCAAATGCACCCAAAACGGCTACAAAAGAAGTGGTTTCTACTCCCAGAGTTGAAACAAAAGCCAACAAAAGCATGACTTTGAGCAAAATCGAAACAGTAGAGGTAATAACGGGCTTTAGAGTAGGGTCAATATTGTTTTTGGTAACAATCTTCCTAATAGTGCTGTTGATAAAACTGATTATCCACCAGCCAATGACCAGTACCAGAATGCCTCCTATAAAGCGAGTACCATACAGTACACCTTGCGCCTGAAGGTCAGCAATATTAATTTGTGAAAAATCCATAATGTATAGTTTATTAATTAAGAACACTTAGTATAATTTAGGATTATTCCATTGTCGTTTAGACGTTAGCTTTTTTTTTGAAGTAACGCTTTAGGCAAATTCAAATTAAAAACTCAAATGCAAATTCAAACAATACTTTGTAAGCAAGTGGATTAAATTTTAGAAATGCCTAAGTTATATTTTAGTTTGCTTTACTAAAAATTAAATTTCAAATCTGACGAAAATGGTTTATTTTTGTAAAGGTAGCAAGCACTCATCACATTTTAGTTTATTCGCCATTATAAAATTCATAAAATAACCATGAAAAAACAAATATCGTTGTCCTTCGTTTATACTGTTTTGTCTATCTATTTCATTTGCAGTATTTTCTGCAATACTCCTTCAACAGCACAAGTTTCTCATCTTCTCTCCAAACCCATATCAGTTTCTGATAATGCTACACTTAATATACTTCAATGGCAAATAGATCATTCGCTTTTGACAGAAGTGTGTGAAGCATCGGCAGGAGTTTTGACAGTGAATGTAGAGAATGAATGTCTGTTGGGCAAAGAATTGATTGCTTCAACCAATGACACGCACCAGATGGAAGAGGGTTATACTTTGCATTATATATTGTGGGATATCTCCAATCCAAATTTTCCAAGGTTCAAAGCCATCAACACCACTGGTGTCTTTGAAGCACCTACCGAAACCAAAACCTATCAAATCTATGCGTACAGTGAACAAACGGCAGATGCGCCGACCCCCTCTCCTACTGCTCAAGCAAATACACCGATTGCAGCTATCGGAGCAGAGTATGTAGGCTGTTCACAAGTGATTTCTACACAAGCTTTCACCATATTGGGTACTTTTCGTTTGAAGGATGCCACCAATGCTGCCAACTCCAATATCCATATTTACGAAATTTGTGGCGGAAAACTTCCCTACAAATATGAATTTTCTTCCTCCGAAGGATTTGCGAACATCGAAGAATTTCCAGGGACAGAATCTGGTTGCCGCAGAGTGAGATTGCAGTATGGTACAGGTGCCAACTGGAATTTCACCGCCAGAGATGCGAGTGAGTGTGAGCATGTATTGTCTTATAGCAGTGCCGAAAGTTTGTTTCCCATCATTATGGGCTTCGATTCGACTCCCGAAACCTGCCCCAATGATGTCAATGGTGCGCTTACCGTTATGGTACAAGGTGGTGTCAAATGCGAACTTCCTGCCCTTCCTTACTCCTATATGTGGGAAGGACCAAATGGATATACAGGTGAAGGAGCTACGATTACCGACTTAGCAGCAGGCAATTACACCGTAGTTGTAACGGACTGCATGGGCAGTACGACAAGCGAAGAAGTGAAGGTAAGGCGACACAATGGAAGTGAAGGCAGAGGAAGCTCACGCAGGTCTTGTCGAGGTGATGTGGGCAAGGCGGATTTAGAAAATACGGCTATTGAATGGATTGAAGTATATCCAAATCCTATTGTCCAACAAGCTTTTGTAGAGTTTATTCTTGATGAAACCACTGCAATTGAAGGGCGAATTTTGAACTTCAATGGTCAAGAAGTGGCGCACTTTTATCGTGGAAATGCAGAAGTGGGTGTATTGCAACGTATTCCTTTTTCGGTAGAAAATCTTCCTTCAGGTATGTATATGCTGCAATTGCAGGGTGATTCGGGATGGCAATATTTGGAGAAGATACAAGTGGTGAGATAGAGCATTTTAGGTATTTATTTGCAATGAACAAGAGGATATTGTACCCACCAATCACTAAGGCAAATTCAAATTAAAAACTCAAACACAAATTCAAGCAATACTTTGTAAGCGA
>JBMYXW010000459.1:0-3626 GCA_049608825.1 Chitinophagales bacterium | reverse complement strand
TAACCAAACATTTGAAGCCTGACACCTGACCCCTTAATTCTGACTCCTTACTTAAAGTGAAAAAATTAGACGGTAAGGCAAACTAAAATAAATTAGGCATTCCTTAAATTTAATCCACTCGCTTACAAAGTATTGCTTGAATTTGCATTTGAGTTTTGAATTTGCCTAAGAAGGGGTTATTTAAAAAGAGAGAATACAAAAATTTTCAAAATTTTTGTATTCTATTGATTCTTCCTACCTCTTGCTTCCTCCTAACGATAATTTCTGCGTTTGTTATTGTTCTTAGATTTGTAATTGTTGTTTCTGCTACTCTTTCCTCTTCCACTGTGTCCGCTATTTCCGCCAACAGAACGTTTGCGCTGTTTGGGGCGAGATTGTTTGGGAACTTTGATAGCAGCTTCATTGCTTAGGGTAAGCTGACCTTTTGACAACAATTCGAGGTCGCTTTTGATGTGTTCATCACTCACTCCGTCCCTATTCCAGGTAGCATAGACCATCTTCATATAGTTGGCGATGACTTTGGTAAAGGCTGTTTTTTTAACACCATCTTCCATTTCAATGGCTTTCTTAATCAATCGCTCTACATTTTTTCCGTAATGGCGGAAACGCATTCTTGATTGAGGATACTCCAGTTTTGGAGGTTTAGACATGTCTTTTTCTAAAGGAATAGGATAGGGCGATTCTATGTCCAATTTGTAGTCAGCTATTTCAAATAGGTGGTCCCACAATTTGTGACGAAAATCTTCAACATTTCGCAAGTGTGGACTCATTTGTCCCATTAAGTCAATAATCGCTTGAGCGAAAGCTTGGCGTTCTCCAGGGTGTTCGATGGTGACACAATGATCGACCAATTGCTGAACATTTCGACCATACTCTTTGAAGGAAACGGGTTCCAAAGAGGTATTGTATTTCAGTCCGTGCATAAATAAGATATTTTGAAAAGATTACTCACCAAAGGAAAAAAATGGGGAATTGAATAAAATCTAGGTATTAATTTCCTTCAATCTACAATGTAGTGTAGTATTGTTTTGATTAAGAAGACGTACTTAATAAACTGTAATTTTAAGGTATGTGCTAAAAAATAAAAATCTGCTTCTACGCCATCATTTACAAGAAAGGTGAGTTTATATAATGCAAATATAAGGATTTTTGTTATAAAAAGGTTCAAAAATCGTGCTAATCTTATTGAATCAATCCCGACAACTTCTCCACATCTCTTACCAAAAGCTTTCGTCTGTCGAAGTAAATCAGGTTTTCTGTTCGCAACTCATTTAGGATGGTTGTGACGGTTTGGCGAGAAGTTCCTGTTAGATTGGCAATTTCTTGGTGGGTAAAAAATTGGCGTACTACCATTTCATATCCTACTCGCTGTCCTTTTTGGACGGCTAAATCTCGTAAGAATTCGATAATGCGAGAACGGGCATCTTTGAAGATAAGGGATTCTAATCGGCGTTGGGTTCTCACCAGTTTGTTGCCAATAATTTGGGTGATTTGGAGGCTGAAATCTTTGTTTTGACGCATCAAGTCGTGCATTCCTTTGATTTCCATCATACAGACTTGAGTGGTTTCCATTGCCTGCGAAAATTCATTGTAGGTGATTTGTCCTATCAAACCCATCTCCCCAAAAACTTCACCCTTATGTAAAATTGCTTTGATGATTTCTTTTCCTTCAGCAGAATATGACCCAATTTTGATTCTGCCTCCTTCCACAAAATAAACTTTTGTAGTTTTGTCATCTGGAAAGTAGATAAAATCTCCTTTTTGATATATCTTGGGTTCGGGAGGATTCTTTAATTCAGACATTGCTACTGGGCAGAATAATGCGTGTAAATCTACGTTTTCTAAATACCAATAGTCCGACTTGTTGTTCATATTTTGTGTGCTTTGTTTTGAAATTCCTCAAATAGTGCGTAAATTAATGATATTAAAAATATAAATAAGCCTCTGAAGATGCAAAAAAACTATTGGATAATCTTTATTTTCTTTGTGAGTACCTATATTGGCTGTACGCAGGATCAATTAGATAGTTTACTCTATACCACCAATAAAGGAGAATCTGCCGAAAACAAGGCAAAAGAGGACTCAATGGTGATAGAAAGGCTATGCGAAACACTGACCAATAGCTTATTAGATGATGGAAAGACTGAACTAATAAGCCAAAATGGAATGACCAATATCTCCAATGAATTGGTAAAGGTATATGCTTCACCCAACTTTGAACAACTTAGGTGGCAAAATGCTATTGAACAGACATCGAATCCAAGCATTTCCCAATATATTAAATACTTACGAAAGGCGGATGAAAATGGATTTTTTGTGGAGGATTACCATTTATCAAATATAGAGAATCTTTACCAAAAAGTTCATCCTCCTGCTCCAAAGCTGGACTCTACTCAATTGGCAAATCAAAAAAACAAACCTGACCTACCGCCACCAAAGGACTTGCAGCAAATGATTGACTTGGACTTATTGTTGAGTCAATCTTATTTGAAGTATGCTTCAGACTTACTGTATGGTAATTTTCGCCCTAAAAATCGAAATTGGGAGGTTGTCAAACGAGAAAGAGACTTAGGTGAATTACTAGATAAATCTTTAAGTAACAAAGATATTGTAGCCAATTTAGAGAGCCTCAATCCGAGCCCTAAAAACTTTGTTTCATTGCAGAAACACTTCAAAAAACATCTTGAGATTGCGAAATCAGGTACATGGAAGCCCATTCCTGCTGGAGCTTCTTTTAGAAAAGGAACAAGCTCTGATAATGTACTACAATTGGCTAAAATGTTGGCGGCAATGGGTGATTTACCAGACTCCAAAGCGAACAGCAATACCTTCGATGATGATTTTGTATTGGCTATAAAAAATTACCAAACTCGTCATGGTTTAGCAGTGACGGGGGTGGTCGATTCTCCTACATTGAAGAGTTTGAATACACCGATTGAGGAACGGGTTGAATTGCTGCGACTAAACATGAATCGTTATCGTTGGATACCTGATGATTTGGGTGAGCGATATGTTTGGGCAAATATCCCAGAATTTATGGTGTATGTTTATGACGGCGACAAACGCACAACGGAGATTGTGTCGGTGGTGGGTGAATACAAAAACATGACTCCAATTTTGGTGGATAGACCAATGAAGAACATCATTTTTAGCCCTACATGGACGATTCCAAGAAGCATTGCAAAAGAAGAATTGGAGTTTATAAAGATGAATCCAGGGGTATTGATTGTAGCGGATGTGGAGGTGTTTTTGAAGGGCAAAAAAATCAATCCTTACAAAGTGGATTGGAACAAAGTGAATTGGAAAGATGTAAAATTGAAGCAAGACCCGAAAGATTCTAACAGTATGGGGCGTGCAAAATTCATGTTTAGCAATGACCATAGCATTTATCTACATGATACGCCTAATAAAGTGGATTTCAAAAACCGTGTTCGTTCGTTTAGTCATGGCTGTATTCGATTGGCAGATCCTGCTTTGTTTGCATCGAATCTTTTAACAGGGAATGAAGCATGGACAAATCAAAAGATTCGCAATGCGATGTACAGCGAAAAAGAACGCTTTGTGAAACCTCCCAAAAATACTCGTGTGCATCTAGTGTATTTTACAGCCTGGGCGGACTGAGAATT
>JBMYXW010000458.1:0-3633 GCA_049608825.1 Chitinophagales bacterium | reverse complement strand
CGAAATGCAACTGAAATGGCTTCTTCATAAATCTGCTTGAACTCACCACTCCAATCCAAACTCGCTGTTTCGGTGGCATGACTGGCTTGTAGGCTGTCTGTCCATTGAATCAATACTTGGTAAGTGACTAAAGCAGTTTCTAAGTTTTTGGAGGAATTGGGGAAGGAAGCGAGGGTTTTTGCCTTTTTTTGCAAAGCAGACCAAAAATAAGTAGGATTATAAATACCATTTAAAGAAGGGTTGGCTGCTATGTTGAGACTGTCTCGAAATGTGCTATGATTGGCAACTAGGGCTTTTTGGTAAAAGGTCAATGCGGTATTGAAGTTCTGTCTTAAGAAATGAGCATCTCCTATCGAGCGGTAAATCCCTGAAAGAACAAAGGCGCTGTGCTTATCCGCAGTAGAATCTTGTCGATACGTTTTTTCTGCTATCTCCAAATATTCAAGTGCTTTTTTAGAAGATTTTTTGTAAACTTCAATATTTCCCATCATACCCCATATTATAGGTTTTCTATAATTAGTGGGCAATAAGATGGCTTGTTGACAATAATACATCGCACTGTCGTATAATCCCAAATATTTATAATAATCGCTTAAACCATTAAGGGCATCAACCTTGGCTTTAAGTTGTTCTTCGTTTGTAACTTCAAAAAAAACGCTTTTTTGAAAATAGTCGATGGCAAGCGCATAGTTTCCTTGTCTTCTAAACAACTCTCCAATATTAGAAAATAAAGTAACATCTTTTGAGGCTTGTTTAAAGTCACTTAAAATCAGCATAAAGTTGTCCAATGAACGCTGATAGTCTCCTTTGATTAGGTACAATGCCCCTAAGTTGTTATAATAGCCCCTAATATAAAAAGAATCTGTGGCGGAAAGTTGTGTTCTTTTAAATTCCAAAGCAAGGGCTTGTTGGGTGTTTTGAATGGCTTTGTCGTAGTCGCCCTGAAATTGGTACAGGAGGCCTAAAAGAGAAAGCAAAGTAGATTGGATATTTGTTCTATCTTCTTGTGATAAGCACACCGAAGGTTCTTGAAGTAGTTCTTCTACTGCTTTGAAATGCTTATGAGAATTATCCAATTGATATTGATTGAGGTAATTCAATCCCAAAAAAAGTTCACTCCACCCCAAGTCTACCCAAGATTGGTGTTTTGTGAAAATGGGTACAGCTTGCGCTAGAAAAATATTGGCAGAATCCAATTTGTCTATCATTGTCAATGCCTCTGCTTTTTGGCGAAAAGCAGAGGCACAAAGTAAATGTTCTTTTGGTAAGTGTTGTTGAGCTAGCCCTAAAGAAAGGTTGGCATATTTAATCTTCAAATCGGCTGTATCATAATTATCTGACCGTTTTGCCAAACTTATTACAGATTGTATGGCATTTTCCCAAAGTTCATGTTTACTATATAAATCATAAACTTGTTGTAGTACCTTGATAGCTCCTTGATAATCTCCTTCTTCAGTGAGTATTTTCTCTTTTTGGAGTAGGTGACGAGCTGCTACAGTATCCTTTTGAATACTTATCTCGGTTATTACTTCAATTTGTGGGCTTATTTGAAAAACATTTGAGAAACCATATACAAAGAAAAGGGAAAAAAATAAAATGTGCGTTATTGATTTCAAATAGAATAAGATTTCGCTCAAGATTAATTTGGAGGACAGTCGTTTGGTCCTCTATAATAGTCTCCTGAATTATGTGAAGGATAATCATCGGCATTGTTAGTACCTCCTGAATATTCAACAGTAATAGTCCCTGTTAGTGGTCGGTCATAATCCATTGACCTTGAGTATTTCATCGTACGACTATTTGAGTTCCTAGGATAATGAGCAGTCCAACCTGTTCCCGTTACCTCAAGTTCTACAGCAAATTTCACTTTAATTGTGTAGTTAGCAAGGTTGGTGGAAGTGGGAAATATGTGTGTAGTAAAAAGAACACATGTCGTGCTTTCTTCCGCCAAATCTCCTGTTTTAACATGTATTTTTATATTTGACATTCGTGGTCGTTCAGCTACTTTAATATTATTTTTTTGAGTAATTTCTTGTTGATTTTGATTTTGCATGTTTTTTGATTTAAATCGAGTCAGAAGAAAGCCTATTCGTTTTATTGCTTTTCCCACTCAAAGGTTGAATAAAATTTATTGACAATCAGAGATTATTAAGTTTTGAAAAGGTGTTATCTCAATTTAGCTTATTGGACAGGTTTCGCAATATTCAGTTTTACTATTCGAATGATAAGCCAATCTATCTGCATTTGCTGAGGGTGGCGTATTGCAATGATCTATTAATTCTTTCGCCGTTAATACCCGATTTTTCCAAATCCGAATATCAGCGATATCTCCATTGAAAACACGACCATTCCCTGCACCTTTTCCTATAAATACCGTATTAGAATCTTTTATTTTTGAAAAGGGTGTAGAATCTGAGCCGATTTCAATGCCATTGTGAAAGACTTTTGATGCTCCAGATTGGACAACCAATGCGACATGGTGCCAGCCTGGGGTTAATTTGGGAAACCCAGGTAATAATATATATCTTCCATTGTCTAAATAAATTGCGTTTTGAACAGGATTTGTACCAGATGCTTGAAAGTGTAGGAAGTCTGATTCTGTCGAACTGACAATTGCATGATAATCATTTTGTGTACCAGTTTGATTGACCCAAGCTTCAATCGTGAGGCTTGTAATGTCACCACTAGTTGCTTCAGATGGGACTTTGATTGCTTGAGTTGCTGAATGGATGGCTCTTGGATTTGAAGTAGGGCTGTAATAAATTAAACCTGAACTTGAACTATTATTTAAGGTTAGATTGAAATTAAATTGATTAACGTATAACTGTGGCTGCGATCTTGCGGTTTTCCAAATTCTGATGTTGGCAATTTTGCCGTAAAAATTTCGACCATTGTTAAAACCTTTTCCAATCAAAATAGGTTTTTGGGGAGATGTAATATGGTTAAAGGTTTCAATATTTTTAGGACCATACGGTACACTATTAATATACATCTGACTATTTCCAGATTTCACAGAGATGGCAACGTGTTGCCATTGTCCAGAAGATTTGGGTATTGGGGGAAAAGAGATTACTCCAGTATCAACATAAGCAACATTGTTGACACCCTGATTATCTGAAGCTTGTAACTGAGCAAAATTGAGTTCTTCAGAACTGACGATTGCTTGAATAGATTCTGAGCCACCTTCATTTTTTACCCATGCTTCGATGCTTAGTTCTGTTAGATTCTCAAAAAAAGATTTAGGAATAGCCCCTAGTTTAGTTGAAGCAAGAAAGAGTCTGCCGTTTGTTTCAAGGGATGTTCTAAAGTTGGTCTTGTACAAACAACACTCGTTAGTGGTAGTCATATATTTAATTTAAAAATGTTGTGTGAACTAAATGTTCGCGTAACAGATGAATAAAATTGATTACGACCATTGGTAGCAAAATCCTTCAAAAGGTTACCCTGTTTTTTGAAAAAAATCAGTAGAATTTATATGAGCCTTTTTAAAAATAAAACCCTCATATCTTCCGTAAGATACTTATTGTTTTTCTTTTTGTAAAAAAAAATGCTGAAAATGATTTTAAAAATTGCAGTTCATAGTATAACAAACAATTTTAAATTATTGATTCACCTTTAATTAAAGAACTTTCG
>JBMYXW010000457.1:0-3636 GCA_049608825.1 Chitinophagales bacterium | reverse complement strand
CCCATGTCATAGGGAAATCGCTTTTATCAAAATCATCTACAAGATTAAAGTTAATTTGTAGTTCACCTGTATTTTTTTGTACCGTGAAAATTTCCTCTTTTCCTTGTTTTTTCTTTTCTTCGTTAGGAATATTTACACCATCTACAGATATAGAAACATCTAGTTTCATGAAGTTTGCATGCTCTGTATTTATGCCTACCGCAAGTTTGAAATTTCTATTTGTAATGTCTTTGTATACAGAATTTTTATCAATTTTAATGGAAAGATTGTTATTTAAAAAATGTTTGCTGTCTAAATGGAGAGTATCACGAACAAATTTTTCAGAAGAGGATTTGTTAAAATCACTGACGATGGAGTTTATTATCTCTTTTTTTATTAAAAAAGGTTCATTTAATGTGGCGTTTTCATATTTTGATAAGTCAACATTTTTTTTTAAAGAATTTAAACTCTCTAAATTGAAAATACTCCACAACAACTGCCCCATATACGTCTTACCGCTGTTATTGTAGCCTACAAAAACGTAAAAACGCTTCGACAAATCTATTTCGCCAAACTGTATCGGGCCCAAATTTTGTACTTGCAGTTTCATGATGATTTTTTTTGACTAAAAATTTTGTTGTTGAAGTATTGAAGATAAACAAAAAAAAGCGAAATCCAATTTTGGATTTCGCTTAATAGGAGTAAAATAAATGTTGTTGAGAGCAGTTTATTTCTGATTTTTCAACGTCAGTAATGAAAGAAAAGTTTATTCAAAACTGGAAAAATGTACTTTTTGTTCAAAATTTGTTGTGGACGTAACTTGTTTAACATCAGTTGTTTTACTTGATATTCCTACTCCTTCATTTTGATTTTCAGTATTTGTTGTAACTGCTATTATCGTGTCATCCGAAAAGTTAAGTGTATCTTCCAAATATTTTTTCAGTGCCTTTTTATTCATCCCAAAAACCGACCGATTTTTGTCTGTATTTGGTTTTTGACCATAGGTAATCGCATCCGTTGTATAAGAATGTAACAAACCTTCATATTGTTGGACAAACAAATCGTGTGTCGCAAAAATGTCGCAACCTATGATATTGCCGCCCGTAGCCACAATTACACCGACTATCTTTTCATTTTCGTTATTTTGACCTTTTGTTGCGCTCATTTTGTCTTCGAGGCTTTTAGTAAAATAAGCCATGTATTCTTCCTGTTCTTTATTGAAACCCATAGAAGCCATCAAGTCACTGTAAGCCTTCGTTTCACTGTCGACATTGTTGGTCAGTTGAAGGTCTTCAATCGCTTTCCAAACCGCTGCTTGGTCGCTCAGTTCAGAAACTGCTTTGCGAACTTTCAAACTGCTCACCGCAAAATATTGGTCAAAATCTTTGCTACTTTTGCTGCGATAATACCATCGGTCTTTTTCTGCACAAAAAACGGGTAATTCCATTTTGTTGCCGCTTGGAGGGATAATCATATCCTGAGCAATCACTCTGTCTTGTCTTCCTCCCTTCAATACTTCGCCTGCCATCACAAAAATAGTATCCTGTGAATGATTGGTGATGTAAAGCTTGGAAGTCAATAAGTTATCATTTCTGCGAGCATCGGGATGCAATATTTGGTCATCAAAAATACTGAAACTATCACCTGCATCCACATCATCATTGCCGTTTTCGATTAGACGAGACTTAACAGGATTGATGCTCAAATCTTCTTCGTAAGAAGTGATTTCTTGTGATACAAACATGGCATCCGAAAATGGGTCGAAAGTTGTCTGTTGTGAAGCTGGCACTTCAATTTCGCTGATACTTACTTGAGATTCTTTGAGAGCTGTTTGCAAGCTAAGATAACTACCCAAATGCTGATTCGCTGTTTGGAAAGAACCGTTCGCATACACTGGAAACAGTTGCAAATGTTTGTAGATAAGAGGTTTTCCGACATCTTGCGAAACAACATATAAGTCGTTTGCATTGAATTGGGCAAACACAGTGTTACCTACAAGAGTCAATAACAGAATAAGGGTGGACTTAGTCATCGTGTTAACTTTTGTCGTTGATTTGAGAGTAAAAAGTGTAGTGAGGTGTTGTGTTTTTTTACGAGAGTATGACAAATAAGATTCGTGTTAAACGAAAGTTTTGTAGATGTATTTGCAGAAGCTTGATGATTTTGAAGAGTGAATAATAAAAAGCGGCTTTTAATAAAACGCTGTTTAATAAAATATTAGGAGAGAGATTGGTTGGTTGAGAGTGTCTTTGAAGGCTGAGAAAAAAATGAAAAAGTATTTTCAATATTGCAGCAAAAATCAAACCGATTATACTATTTTCAATGTATTGCATTTTTTATTTAACTTCAATCAAAATATATTACTTTTGTTGTCGTTAAACCGTTTTTATGAAAAAATACACTGTCATTGTTCCTGTTTTCAATCGACCACAAGAAGTCGATGAATTGCTTCAAAGCCTTGTCGCCCAAAGCTGCAAAGATTTTGAAGTGTTGATAGTGGAAGACGGTTCACAGCAAGACTGCAAAGCGGTATTAAAGCGATATGAAAAGGATTTACCTATTCAATATTTTTATAAGGAAAACACGGGTCCTGGAGACAGCCGAAATTTTGGAATGGCAAGAGCGAAAGGGGAATGGCTGCTCTTTTTTGACTCCGACTGTTTGATTCCACCCAATTATTTTGAAGCATTAGAAGTCCATTTGGCGGTTCACGATTTGGATGCTTTTGGTGGAGCAGACGATTCTCATCCTTCGTTTAGTATTACCCAAAAAGCCATCAATTATTCGATGACTTCTTTTTTGACGACAGGCGGGATTCGGGGCAAAAAGAACAATTTAGACCGATTTCAGCCTCGAAGCTTCAATATGGGTATCAAACGAAAAGTATATGAAACCGTGGGCGGATTTTCGGATATTCACCCTGGCGAAGACCCTGATTTGAGCTATCGAATCATGGATGCAGGCTTCAAGGTTGGTTTTGTTCCGACAGCCTTTGTGTTCCACAAAAGACGAATTGACTTTGGCAAATTTTTGAAACAAGTCTATAAATTTGGAGTTGTACGAACGATTTTGATGAAATGGCATCCCGACAAATTCAAAATCGTTTACATTTTTCCTTCTCTCTTTTTCTTAGGAACTCTTGGCTCGATTGTTTTGTCTTTAGCCGTTTCCAAGTGGTTTTTGTTGCCTTTGGGGTTGTTGGCATCACTTCTATTTATAGAAGCCTTCTTCAAAACCAAAAATCCAATTATCGCCCTTTTAGCCATTCCTGCCAGCTTTATTCAGTTGTTGGGTTATGGTTATGGTTTTTTGAAGGGTTTTTTGAAGGTTCATATATTGAAGCAAGAGGAAAGGAAGGGATTGAAGGGTTTCTTTTTTCAACGGAAAACGGTGGACGATGGACGATAATAGAGGATTTGATGAGATATTATATTCTCTTGATAACAAAACATTAAAACCCGCAACCCGTCAGTCGTCAGTCGTTTCTCGTTCACTATCAGCCACCTCCCTTTGTTCCGTTCCAAAAATATCCCAACAGGTAATAAACAAAGCGGCAATACAAGGACCAATTACAAAACCCGAAAGTCCAAACCAAGTAATTCCCCCCAAAGTCGATACTAAAATCAGATAATCAGGCAGTTTTGTGTCTCGCCCCAC
>JBMYXW010000456.1:0-3638 GCA_049608825.1 Chitinophagales bacterium | reverse complement strand
TTGAACCGAGTTTTTCGTAAGAAATCGCCAAGCCGTTTTTAAACGACACATTTTGAGGATAGCTCTCATACAGTTCTTCCTTCAATTGATTGTAGTCTTCAAAATATTGCAAGGCTTTTTCCAAATTCCCTAAAGAAGTGTGAATTGTTCCTATACGCTGATAAGCAAGCCCTATCCCGTATTTATCACCATTTTTTTCGTAGATTCCCAATATTTTCTCATAGAGATTCAATACATCGGTTAGTTTTCCTTCCTCTTGAAGTTGGTCTGCCAACTCCAAATAGATACTCGCTTTGGATTCATTTCCCAAATCTTTTTCTGCCAAAAGTCCTTGCAATTTCTGCAAATACCTATCGTGGTCTATGTTTTTTTGTTGGGCAATAACCGATAGAAAAGTGGCAATGTTTTCTATTTTTTCTTGCAGTTGCCCTTTTTGCAGTTCATCCAATCCACCCGATTGAAACTCTCTGTTCAAATCAAAACCTATTTTTTCCAATTTCCATTTTTTATCGGTTTGATAATTCAAACAAAATTGGTCTCCTTCATCAGAACAATCTCCTGTTTGATAGCTGCCATAGACTATCATATCGGCATGGTGGTATTGGCGAATTTCTTCTGCTTTGGAATCATTGAAGTTCTCTACGGCATAGTTTTGTAGATAATGAATCCTTACTTTTAAAGAATCTTTGGCAATGATTCCCTGCAATCTTTCTTTGATGACATATCCCGCATCGTAGTTTTTGCCTTCGTATTCACATATTTTTTTGAAGGGAAGAATGAGTATATTGAAGTTGACTTCATTCTGTTTAAATACTCGGTCGAAACCCATCCATTTTTTGAGGGTTTCTTGCTGCCAAAAACCTATTGCTATCAATATTACTAAAGCCAACAAAGAAACCCCTTTGATGATGTTGGTAGTTGTATCTCCGATGTTGACATCTCCTCCTGCATTAATTGGGCTGTTTTTGGTGTTTTGAAGGGAGGTATTAAAATGCGCTGTTCCAATTTCGTTGATGTGAAAGGTTTCGCCTTGCATTTCGACGGTTTCTATTTTCCATTTTTGCAGCTCTGCCTTCAATTCGGCTATATCGTTGCGAATTTCTTTGAAATTGCCGTCTATGTTGAGGGTGATGGTGCTGTCAGTGACGTTTTGGATGACGATGTTGTGGTCGCCTTTTATGTGGGAAGTGTTTTCTTTTTTCATTGCAGTGTGTGGCTTGGTGTGTTGGGATTGCTTGCATAAAAATACAAAAAATGAGCGCAATTTTCCGAAGCCTTGTGAAACAACGGTAGTCTTAAAGACTACCGTTGTTTAGGAAAACCATCAATCCACCAACTCACCCACAGTTACCTCTTTCATCACCTCCAAAGCATATTTCACATCTTCCACAATATCATTCGTTCCTTCAACACCTACACTCAGGCGCACCAAACCTACGGTGATGCCCAACTGTTCTCTGTCTTCGAGCTTCATTGCTCCATGCGTCATTGTGACAGGGTGGTTTGCCATAGATTCGACTCCCCCCAAAGATTCCGCAATTTTGAATACTTGGCGGGGTGCATTTTGCAGGGCTTTCATAAATTTGGTTGCCCCTTCCATTGTATCGTCTTTGAGCCTCAAAGAAACCATTCCACCAAAACCACGCATTTGCTTTTTGGCAATATCGTGATTGGGATGGTCTTTTAGTCCAGGGTAATAGACATTTTCTACCGCTGGGTGATTCTTCAATACTTCCGTTACGGCAGCCGCATTTTCGCAGTGTTGTTTCATTCGCAAGTGAAGGGTTTTGATGCCTCGTAATGCCAAGAAACAATCCAAAATGCCAGGAATACAACCTACGGCGTTTTGTAGCCATTGCAGTTGTCCATAAACACTGAGGTCTTTCACCTTTTCGCCTTCTTCGTTGGTGGTGTAAACAGGGAATGCAACATCTTCGCTTTTGTAGGGAACGAGCACACCTTTTTTGCAAATAATTGCGCCCATGACCAAATCGGAATGTCCACCGATGTATTTGGTAATGGAATGAACGATGATGTCTGCTCCCAATTCCAAAGGAGTTTGGAGGTAAGGAGAGCAAAAAGTATTGTCGACTACATACAATATATTGGGATTGTAGGCTTTGATGACTTTTCCAATTGCTTCAATATCTGCAATTTTGAGCATGGGATTGGTCGGTGTTTCGAGCCAAACCATTTTGGTTTTGGAGCTCAGACTGGCTTTTAAAGCCTGCAAATTGGTCATATCAACAGCCTTAAATTCAATACCTGATATGAGTGCATGTATATTGTCAAACAATCGGTGTGAACCTCCATACAAATCATCTCCTTTGAGTACTTCATCGCCATGACGCATCAAACGCATCAGAATATCGGTTGCTCCCAATCCGCTGGCAAAACACAATGCGCCTACTTCTTCGAGTGGCAATTCTCCTGCTTCAAGCGGAGCTAAATTGCGCTCTAAAATGAGTCTCGTGGGATTGTGGGTGCGAGCATATTCATATATTTGTCCATTTTGGTCACGATAGGGTTCGCCAGGAGCGTGTTGGACAAATGTTGAAGTTTGGTAAATGGGAGTCATAATGGCTCCTGTTGTTGGGTCAGGCTCGATGCCTAAGTGAATGGCTTTTGTTCCAAATTCCATGTGTTCAATGAAAATTAAGGTGAAAAATAATTAAAACTCCACAATATACTTAACCAAATCCGCTTCCTTATCCAATCCAATTCTTTTTTTCAAGCGATAGCGACTTTGTTCTACACCACGTACAGACACATTCAACAAAGAAGCAATCTCTTTGGTGTTGAGATTGATGCGTAAAAGTGTACACATTCGCAGGTCATTTTTGGTGAGTTTGGGGTGTTTTTTGAGGATAGCTTGGACAAAATTTTGGTCGACCTGATTGAAATAGAGATTGAAATCTTCCCAGTAATCCTCGCTTTTTAGTTCTTGGTTGAGCATCAAAATCAATTGACGGAGCAGCTTGGCATCGGGTGTTTTTTGGAAAACTCGAAGTTCCTTTTTTATTTTGGAGAGAATTTCGTTTTTGTGCGCCATTTGAACAGCAGAAAACATGAGTTTGGAGTTTTTAGCTTCTACTTCTGTTTTGAGGTTTTCATTGCGAAGTTGGAGGTTCTCTTGGTCAGTTTTGAGGTTTTCGTTGCGAAGTTGGAGATTTTCTTGGTCGGTTTTGAGGTTTTCGTTGCGAAGTTGGAGGTTTTCCCGGTCGGTTTTGAGTTTATCATTGCGAAGTTGAAGGTTTTCTTGATCGGTTTTCAGCTTTGCATTGTTGAGTTCGAGGTTTACTCGATCGGTTTCGAGTTTGTCGTTTCGCAGTTTTAAAATTTCACTTTTCACTTCCAAAATTTGGCGATTTTTTGCTGCTTCTCGCCTTTTTACCCAAAATCTAATACTCATGTATGCGAATCCAACCAGCAACAAAAAAGTCAATATCTTGAACCACCACCTTTCCCAAAAAGGTGGTGCAATATATACTCTAATGGAGGCTTCATTGGTTTTGTGCCGTACTTTGAATGTGTAAGTGTCAGGATCTAAATTGGTATAACTTGCACTGTGTTGCCCTGTTGTAGAAGTTCTCCACTTTTCGTCGAAGCCTTCCATTTTATATTCAAATGTGTTTTCG
>JBMYXW010000455.1:0-3646 GCA_049608825.1 Chitinophagales bacterium | reverse complement strand
TTGTAGAAATTGGATAAAGGTAAAGCCATCAACTCCGTTAGGAGTTGAACATCAGTAGTATTTGCTTGCTATATTTGGGTTGAACTCCGATGGAGTTCTGTCATTATCCTCTTCATTTTTCTACAAATATTCGAGTCCTAACGGACTCATCAAATCACAAACTATTTTTTAGTCAAAACTTTAATTTTTTCTTCCAAAGTCATTACAGTTTTGAATTTGAGTTTGACACTTGATTTTGAATTTTACGTTACTGATTAGGCCAGATTAGAATTCGAGTGCAAGATTTCAATCAGGCACTAATCACCAACAAACAAACCAATTACTTCGCCTCCGCCCTTTCCTTAGCTATATCCTTCAAGTATTTCTTAGAGCCACCCACAGGATATTCGCCCGAAAAACAAGCATTGCAAAAATTAAACTCCTCATACAAAGACTTCAAATCCTCCAAAGATTGGTAAATAACAGCTTCTGCTCCAATTGCTTCGGTGATTTCCTCCAATGTTTTGGTACTCGCAATCAAATCCGTACTCACCGCCATGTCAATGCCATACATACAAGGATATTTGATAGGAGGAGCAGCAGAAATAAAATACACTTCCTCTGCGCCCGCTTCACGCAATATTTGGACAATTCGCTTTGAAGTCGTTCCCCTCACAATCGAATCATCGACTACCGCTATCTTTTTTCCTTCCACCACTTCTTTGATGGGATTGAGTTTTCGTTTCACCATTTTTTCCCTTTCCTTTTGAGAAGGAGAAATAAAACTGCGCCCAATGTGGCTATTTTTGGAGAAACCTCGACGGTAGGGAATTTGCAGCGCTTCTGCCAAACCCGATGCCGAAAAATAACCCGAAGAAGGCACATCAATCACAATATCAGGTTCAAGCCCAGCTTCTTTGACCTTTGCTGCCAAAATACGACCCATTCTCACCCGTTCAGAAGCCACCAAACGGTTTTGAATCACAGAAGATTCATCGGCAAAATAGATGTATTCAAAGATGCAAAATTTATCTCCATTTTTATGTCCATTTCGGCGATGCACATTTCCTTCCATGTCAATAAAAACCGCTTCGCCTGCGCCCAAATCTTCAATCATATCATAACCCAAGTAATCAAAACAAGCAGACTCCGAAGCAAACGCATAAGTCGTGCCTTTCTTCGTTTCTTTTTTACCCATGACTATCGGACGAATTCCAAAAGCATCTGTAAAAACCAACAACCCTCGATTTGCAATAATGGTAATGGTCGAATATGCGCCCTTTACCTTTATTTGAAGTCGCTCAACGGCATCAAAAATATCTTCAACCGAAAGCGTTTTGAGGTCGCTTTTTGCCAACTCAGTTGCGAAGGTATATAATATGAGTTCGAGGTCGCTTGAAGTATCAAGTAGGATTTGTCTCTTTTCGTAAAGCTCCTCTCTCAATTCTTGAAAATTCACCACATTGCCGTTGTGAACCATAGACAAGCCGAAAGGATAGTTGATGGCAAAGGGTTGAGCATTAGACAAGTCGTTTGAACCTTGTGTCGTGTATCGGGTATGACCAATCCCAATTTTGCCCTTCAATCTTTTGAAGTGTTTCTTATCAAAAACATTGTTGACCAGTCCCAAACCTTTTTTCATCCGAAAGGTTTTTTTGAAAGTAACAATGCCCGCAGCGTCCTGTCCTCGGTGCTGCAATGCCAATAAGCCACTCATCAAATCATAAACCACATCATCTTTGCCATAAAAACCAACAATTGCACACATAAAGCGTTTATATTTCTGAAATTAATGATAGTTTTCCCAAAAAGCTGCAAAGTTAGCAGCATAAATCAATATCTTGGGAAAAGGAATTTTATTTTTATTTTTTTGATGAATCAAAATATTGCAAAAATCTACCAATGCACACCAAAAAGCGACTCATTAGAGGGGAACAAAATTATCAGACTTTCATTGAAATGAATGGCTACTATGTAGATAAAACACTATTCGTCAAGGAAATACTGGATAATGAACACAAGGTAATGCTCATTACCCGACCTCGAAGGTTTGGCAAAAGCCTTAATTTGAGTATGTTGCGCTTCTTTTTTGACATCAATCAGAAAGACACACAAAAACTATTTGAACCCTACAAAATTTGGCAAACGGGAGACTATTATACGAGGAAACAAGGTAAATATCCTGTTATTGAGGTTTCATTGAAGGATGCTAGTGGACAAAATTTTAAGGATTGTTTGCTTTATTTTCAGTATATCATAGCAGAACTGTTTAGGGAACACACTTATTTATTGAAATCAGAGGAATTAGACGATGTTGAAAAATCTGAATTCAATCAAATTTACCAAAAGAAAGCAAATGAAATAGATTACAAAACGAGCCTAAAAAAATTAAGCACTTATTTAGAAAAACACCATCATCAAAAAGTCATCATATTGGTTGACGAATACGATTCTCCCATTCATACAGGCTATCGAAATGGATATTACGATGAAATCATTGATTTTATGCAGCATTTTTTGGGAGGAGCCTTCAAAGGGAACAATTCTTTGCATAAAGGCGTAGTGACAGGTATCCTAAGAATTGCCAAAGAAAGTATGTTTTCGGAATGGAACAATCCTGGGGTTTACACGATGAGAAGCTACGAGTTTTCGGATAAATTTGGATTTACCGAATCCGAAACCAAATCTATTTTAGCGCACTTCAATTTGGAAGACCAATTTGAACTGGTCAAAAAATGGTATGATGGCTATAAAATAGGAGACAGTGAACATTTGTACAATCCGTGGTCTATTTCGGGTTATTTGGGAAAACACCGAGAAGGCTTCAAGGCACACTGGGTCAATACAAGTTCGGACGAACTGATTCGAGAGAGGATAGTAGAACGAACGGCTGAAGAAACCCGAAACGATATTGAAGTCCTGTTGTCTGGAAAGACGATTGTGAAAGAAATTGATGAAAATTTGGTTTTTGCAGATTTTGAGGATCCCCAAAAAGAATTGTTGTGGACATTGTTGTTCTTTGGAGGCTACTTGATTCCTGTTGAGCAAGAAGATGATTTTTTCTACCAACTCAAAATACCCAATTATGAGATTGCTTTTTTGTTTCGACGTTTTGTATTGGATTGGCTAAAAACGGGGGTAGGTATATCTTCTTCGATTCTGTACAAAATGGTGGAAAATTTGACACACAACCGCATTGATAAGTTTGAAAAATACTTGAAACAAATCATGGGAGATACTTTCAGCTACTTCGATGCAAACAAAGAAGCTGAAAAAGTTTGGCAGGCTTATGTGCTGGGCTTGTTGGCGATGAGCAGCAACAATTATATCATTAAATCCAATCGTGAATCGGGGGCAGGAAGGTACGATATTTTGATGTTGCCGAGAGAGGACAAAACGATGTATGGAATTGTGATTGAAGTGAAAGCGATGGACAAAGACGCTACTCCGCAACAAATTGGTGCGAAATTGACCGAAGCTTTGGGGCAAATTACCAAAAACAAATACTATAAAGAACTGATTGCACAAAACATCCCAAAGCGGATTGAAATAGCAATGGTTTTTGCAGGAAAAGAAATTTATGTAGAAGCGAAAAACTCCTAAACCTTGAAATTGAAACCCATATTAAAAAAGACCTTGCGTTATACCCTTTACCTAATTCTCGCTT